>DAOKZF010000006.1:1644-18703 GCA_035325785.1 Miltoncostaeaceae bacterium | reverse complement strand
CCGGGCCGCCTCGCGCATGATCTGCGCCACCGATTCGCCGGTCAGATACCCGTCGCCCTCCGGCAGCGGCGCGCACATGATCTCCTGCAGTTGTCCGGCGACCAACGGCTGCAGAGAGGCCGGCGCCCCGAGCACGGTCAGGCCTCCCCCCGCGCGCAGGCTCGCGCGCGCGGCCAGGCAGGCGGCGCCGGTGAGCCCCCGACTTCCGGCGATGATCAGGCTCGCCCCGGCGCCGTACTTGTCCTGCGAATGCGCCTTGGTGGGTAGCGACGCCGCGGCTCGCGCGCCGCTGCGCCAGGCGGTCGCCTCCACCGCCACCGTGCTCGGAATCCCGATATCGGCCACCACCACCTCGCCGGCGTGGCGCGCGCCGGGATCGATGCGCAGACCGGGCATGTCGCCGTGGTAGGTGATCGTCCAGTCGGCGTTCACCGCCGCACCGGCCACTCGGCCGCTGTCGCCGTCGACCCCGGAGGGGATGTCGAGGGCCACCACGGGGTTGTCGATCGCGCTCAGCCACTCGACCGCGCTGCCCAACGCCCCGCGCGGCGCGCCGGCGCCGCCCGTGCCCAGCAACGCATCGATCACCACGGCCTGCGGCGCGGGAACGTGCGGGCCGAAGGTGGTGATGTCGATTCCGAGGCTCGCGGCGATCGCCACCATCGCCGCCGCGTCCGCGCCGGCCGGCGCGCGCCCGCCGGGGGCCGCGACCCGCACCCGCCAGCCGGCTTCGGCCAGGTGACGGGCCACCACCATCCCGTCGCCGCCGTTGTTGCCGGGGCCCACCAGCACCAGGGCGCAACGGGAGTCGGCGTGGCGACGCATGATCTCCTGGGCGCTCGCCAGTCCGGCGCGTTCCATCAGGAGGATCGATGGCATGTGGTGGTCGACGCTCGCCCGCCGATCCGCCTCGCGCAGGGCCGCCGCATCGAACAGCGGCGTGCAGCCGGACAACGGGGCGGCGATCGATGAACGCGCGGACGGCACGAGGTCTATCCTCGCATGTCGGGCGGGGTCTCCGCGATCGCGAAGGCGATTGCGTTCCCGCCGTCGTGCGTGAGCGACAGATGCACCCGACCGACCCCCAGGTCGACCCCGCGCGCCGCGTAGCGCCCGTGCAACAGCACCCTCGGCGCGCCTCGGCCGCGCACCACCTCGACCTCCTGCCAGCGGGTCATTCCGATCCCCAGGGCCTTGCCGACCGCCTCCTTGGCCGCAAAGCGCGCGGCGAAGTGCTGAGGTGGATACGGCTTGGCCGAGCAGTAGGCGCGCTCGCCATCGGTGAAGCACCGCTGGGCAAGGCGGGGACGACGGGCGAGGGCCGCCGCGAACCGATCGATGTCGACCACGTCGGTGCCGATCCCGACGATCATCGCGCCCCCCGTCCGCCCGTCATTCGACGGTGACGGTCTTGGCCAGGTTGCGCGGCTGGTCGACGTTCAGGCCCCGCCCCTTGGCGATGCCGTAGGCGAACAGTTGCAGCGGCACGATCGCGGTGAGCGGCGCGAGCAGGGGCAGGGTCCGCGGCGCCCACAGGACGTCGTCGGCGTGGGAGGCGATTTCGTTGTTCCCCTCGGTGGCGACGGCAATCACCCGGGCGCCCCGGGCGCGCACCTCCTGGATGTTCGAGACCACCTTGTCGAACACGTGCCCGTCGGTGGCGATCACCACCACCGGGGAGCCCTCCTCCAACAGCGCGATCGGCCCGTGCTTCATCTCGCCGGCCGGGTAGGCCTCGGTGGGGATGTAGCTGATCTCCTTCAGTTTCAACGCGCCCTCGTAGGAGAGCGGAACGCCGACGTGGCGACCCAGGTAGAGGAAGAAGGGACGGTCGGCGTAGCGTTCGGCGACGGCGATCACGTCGCTGGGAGCCGAGGATGCCAGGTAGGCCTCGAGCGCCTCGGGGATCCGACGCAACTCCTCGGCCAGCTCGAGCGCCCCGGCGCTGGTGAGCGACCAGCGCACCCGCCCGAGTTTCAGGGCGAGCAGGGCGAGCGCCATGATCTGCGCGGTGTGGGTCTTGGTGGCGGCCACCCCGATCTCCAAACCGGCGCGGGTGTAGAGCACCCCGTCGGCGTCGCGGGTCGCCTGGGAACCCATAATGTTGGTCAGCGCGACCACGTGAGCGCCGCGTTCGCGCGCGACGCGCATCGCCGCGAGCGTGTCGGCGGTCTCACCGCTCTGGGTGATGCCCAGCACCAGGTCGCCCGGCCCGGCCAGGCAGGTGCGGTAGCGGTACTCGGAGGCAACCTCGACCTGCACCGGGATGCGCGCCCAATCCTCGATCAGGTAGCGGCCCACCAGACCGGCGTGGTAGCTGGTGCCGCAGGCGACGATGTGCACCCGCTCGATCCGCGAGAGGGTCGCCACGTCGATCCCCAACCCCGGCAGCTCGACGACCCCCTCCGAAACCAACCGCTCCCCGAGGGTGTCCCAGAGGGCCGTGGGCTGCTCGTGGATCTCCTTGAGCATGAAGGTCTCGTAGCCGCCCTTTTCGGCCGCGTCCTCATCCCAATCGACCCGCTCGGTGGCCCGTTCGACCGGTGCCCCGGACGCCGCGGTCAGATGGTGGGTGCCGGCCTCCAGCACCACCACCTCGTCGTCCTGCAACGCCAACACGTCGCGCGTCTCGTGCAGGAAGGCGGGAATGGCCGAGGCCACGAACCGCTCGCCGGCGCTCACGCCGACCACCAGCGGGCATTCTCGCCGCGCCGCCACCAGCCGCCCGGGTTCGGCCGTGTGGGCGACCACGAAGGCGAAGTGGCCGGCGAGCCGCGGCAGGATGGCGCGCACGGTGGCCGCCAGATCGCCCGCGTACTCGGCGGCGATCAGCTGCGGGATCCCCTCGGTGTCGGTGTCGGAGCTGAAGACGACACCCCGGTTCTGCAGATCGCTGCGCAGGGCGACGTAGTTCTCGATGATGCCGTTCATGACGACCCAGGTGGTGCCGTCGCTGCTGGCGTGCGGATGCGCGTTGGCCTCGGTCACCCGTCCGTGGGTCGCCCAGCGCGTGTGGCCGATGCCGGCGGTCGCCGGCGCGTTCTGATCACCGTCGGCGGCCGCCACTCGCAGACGCGAGAGGTTCCCGACGGCCTTCACCGCCTCCGCGGGTTGCTGTGCGCCGTCGAACAGCGCGAACCCGGCCGAGTCGTATCCCCGATATTCCAGGCGCTCCAGGCCGGAGAGGATCAATTCGCGGCAGGGCCGCTCGCCGATATATCCGATGATCCCGCACATCGCGCGAGCTCCTTATCGCTGGTCGTTCGCGGCGTCCGCAGCGCGCGCGGGATCCGCCCGGTCAGCGCCGCCGAGTTCCTGCACGGCGAGCGCGGCAATCGTGTCGCACCAATGCTGGCAGCGTTCGTCGCTGGGCGCCTCGACCATCACGCGCACGAGCGGTTCGGTGCCCGAGGCGCGCACCACCACGCGCCCATCGTCGCCCAATTCCCTTTCGCAGGCGCGCACCGCCGCCCACATGCCGGCCGCCCGGGGCAGGTCGGCCTTGCGCGCCACGCCCACCGACACCAGGCGCTGGGGCAGGCGCTCCACCACCGCGCCGGCCTGGGCGAGGGTCTGGCCGCCCTCGACCAGCGCGCTGAGCAGGTGCAGGCCGGCGGCCAGTCCGTCGCCGGAGGGGCCGTGGCGCAGGTTGATCAGGTGGCCGCTCTGCTCGCCGCCCAGGATGTATCCGCCGGCGAGCATCTCGGCCAGCACGTACCGGTCGCCGCCATCGGTCCAGCGCACGGTGATCCCGGCCGCGCTCATCGCCCGTCGAAAGCCGAGGTTGGTCATGGTGGTGGTCACGACCGTGTCGCCCGCAAGGGCCCCGTGTCGGTGCAGGTGCAGGGCGCAGATCGCGAGGATCTGGTCGCCGTCGACCACCCGTCCCAGGTGATCGACGGCGAGCATCCGGTCGCCGTCACCGTCGAGCGCCAGGCCGAGGTCGGCCCCCTCGGCGCGCACCGCGGCGCTCAGGGAGTCCAGGTGGGTGGAGCCACAGTCGACGTTGATGTTCACGCCATCCGGTTCGACCGCCAGGGGCCGCACCCGCGCGCCGAGGCGCTCCAGCACCACCGGCGCGGTCGCGACGCCGGCGCCGTTGGCGCAGTCCATCACGATCGTCAGGCCCGCCAGGTCGACCGGTCGGCGCTCGATCAGCGATTCGATGTAGCGCTCGCGCGCGGCGGGGTCGGAAGCGATCGCCCCGAGGGCGGCCCCCTCCGGGCGCGGCCCGTCGGTGCCCAGCACGGCCTCGACGGCGGCCTCGTCGGCGTCGGCCAGCTTGAAGCCGTCGGCGCCAAACAGCTTAATGCCGTTGTCGGGGAACGGGTTGTGCGACGCGCTGATCACCGCGCCGGCGGCGGCGGCGCACGCGCCGACGGCCTCGGCCAGCGCCGGGGTGGGCAGCACGCCCAGCAGGCGGACGTTCACGCCGCCTCCGGCCAGGCCGGCGGCGAGCGCCCCCTCGAGCATCGGCCCGCTGCGGCGGGTGTCGCGCCCGATCAGCACCTCGACGCCCGAGCCCAAACGGGTGGCCAGCGCTCGCCCGAGGGCGAGCGCCAGCTCGGGAGTCAGCTCTCGGTTGGCAACTCCGCGGACGCCGTCGGTGCCGAACAGCGTCCGCTCAGACGAAGCAGACGAGGCCGCTTTACCGCTTCGAGAACTGCGGCCGCTTGCGGGCGCCCTTCAACCCGGCCTTCTTGCGCTCCTTGATCCGCGCGTCCCGGGTGAGGAACCCTTCGCCCTTCAGCTCGGCCCGGAACTGCGGGTCGACGGCCGTCAGGGCGCGGGCGATCCCGTGGCGCAGGGCGCCGGCCTGGCCGGTGACCCCACCGCCGTGGAGGGTGGCGACCACGTCGAAGCGACCGTCGACGCCGGCGACGGCCAGCGGACGGGTGACCTGGGCGACCAGCACCTTGTTGCGGCCGAAGAACTCGTCCAGCTCGCGTCCGTTGCAGGTGACCTGGCCGGTGCCGGGGGTCAGGATGACGCGCGCGACCGAGGTCTTGCGCTTGCCGGTGGCGCGGTAGCGCTCGCCCGTCGGGGTGTTGGTGCTCACGAGGCGACCTCCGCAACACGGGTCAGGCGCAACGGCTGGGGCTGCTGCGCGGTGTGCGGGTGCTCGGCGCCCGCGTAGATCTTGAGTTTGCCCAACTGGGCCCGTCCGAGGCGGTTCTTGGGCAACATGCCGCGCACGGCGTGACGCAGCACCTCTTCCGGGCGGCGCTCCAACTGCTCGGCCAGGGTGCGGCTCTTGATCCCGCCGGGATAGCCGGAGTGGCGCCAGTAGCGCTTGTCGCGCATCTTGTTGCCGGTGACGGCGATCTTCTCGGCGTTCACCACGACCACGAAGTCGCCGGTGTCGGCGTGGCGCGTGTACCACGGCGAGCGCTTGCCCGCGAGGGTTTCGGCGATGATGGACGCGAGGCGGCCGAGGTTCTGGCCCTCCGCGTCGACGACGTACCAGCGGCGCTGGACGGTTCCGGGCTTTGCGCTGACGGTGGTCACAGGCCGGTGAAAACCTCCACTAACAAACGGCACGGCATCGGGTGCCGCGAGAACGGCGTTGAACTCTAGGAAAAGCGGGGCGGCGGCGCAAGCGCCCCAATGGACACTGGACAGGGGTACGAAAGTTCGTTACAAATATCACTACGTAAGCACGGGTTGGTTTTCAATCGGTCAGGGGGAAACCGATGGAGCACCGATCGGTCAGTCGCTGTATTGCCATCGCAGCCCACGGTAAGCGCTGCCAGCAGAGCCCGTTTCGGGGCAGCCCGTACTGCTGGCATCACAATCGCAGCCGTAAGGTGTGGGCGCCGAGCCGTCTGGATGGCGCGCGCGGCCGACCGGCGGAGACGTCGGCCGATCACGGGCCACCGCGTGAGCCCGCCGCGGTCGACCTGCCGTGGCTGCGCGCGACCGCCGGCACGGCGCTCGACCGGATGCTCGAGGGCCTGGACAATGACGCGCTGGCGGTGTTGGTGGACTTTCTCCAGTCGCGTTCCGCCGGCGCGCTGTACCTGGCGCGTGAGGGCGGGCGGATCGTGGTGGGAGGGACGCCCGTCAACGACGGGACCTCGACCGGCGTCTGAGCGATCACCGATCGACCTCGCGGCGGCTCAGCGCCCGCCGCGAGGTCGATCGGTGCGCACCGCGTCCAGGCGGCGCCGGTCGCGCTTGGATGGGCGCCCACCGGTGATATCGGCGCCCAGAGGCGGCGCGAGACGGCGCTGCTCGCGCAGACGCTCACGCCGCGCGCGGCTCTCGGGGAGTTCCTCGTAGAGCGCGGCGGCCTGGGTGGCGCTGCCGCGGCGCTCGCCCAGGCCCGTGACGCGCAGCGAGAACGGCGTCTGGTTGACCGTAACCTCCACCAGGTCACCGACCTGCACGTCGCGGGCCGGTTTGGCCCGCACGCCGTTCAGGTGCACCCGGCCGCCCTGCACGGCCTCGGTGGCGGCGCTGCGCGTCTTGAAGAAACGCGCCGCCCACAGCCACTTGTCGATCCGCACCTTCCCGGGCGGTCCCACGGGGGCGCTCACCGCTCGTGGGCGGGCGCCCCCGGGGGAACGATCACTCCCACTCGATCGTCCCCGGCGGCTTCGAGGTGATGTCGAGCACCACCCGGTTGACCCCGTCGACCTCGTTGATGATCCGGTTGGAGATCCGTTCCAACAGGTCGCCGGGCAGGCGCGCCCAGTCGGCGGTCATCGCGTCGTCGGAGGTGACCGCTCGGATCACGATCGGGTGGGCGTAGGTGCGCTCGTCGCCCATCACCCCAACGCTGCGGATCGCGGGCAGCACCGCGAAGCTCTGCCACAGGTCGCGGTAGAGGCCCGCGCGGCGGATCTCCTCCTGCAGCACGAAGTCGGCGTGGCGCAGGATCTCCAGGCGCTCGCGGGTGACGTCGCCGATGATGCGGATCGCCAGCCCCGGCCCGGGGAACGGTTGACGCCAGACCATGTTCTCGGGCAGGCCCAGTTCCTCACCGACCACCCGCACCTCGTCCTTGAACAGCTGACGCAGCGGCTCGATCAGTTCGACCGCCATGTCCTCCGGCAGTCCGCCCACGTTGTGGTGGCTCTTGATCGTGGCGGCGTCGCCGACCCCGGACTCGATCACGTCCGAGTAGAGGGTTCCCTGCACGAGGAAGCGCGCGTCGCGCAGCTTGTCGGCCTCGGCCTCGAAGATCCGGATGAACTCGCGCCCGATGATCTTGCGCTTGGTCTCCGGGTCGCTGACGCCCTCCAGTTGGGAGAGGAAGTGATCCTCGGCCCGCACGTGGACCAACGGCACGCCGAAGTGGCGGCCGAAGGCGGCCTCCACCTGGTTGCCCTCATCCATCCGCATGAGCCGGTGGTCCACGAACACGCATGTCAGCCGGTCGCCGATCGCCCGGTGGACGATCAGGGCGGCCACCGCCGAGTCGACCCCACCCGAGAGGGCGCAGATCGCACGCGCGTCGCCGACGCGCTCGCGCACGCGGGCGACCTGGTCCTCGATCACGCGGGTGGCCGTCCAGGTGGGCGCGCAGTCGCAGGGCCCGAACAGGAACCACTTGAGCAGGTCGGTGCCGAAGGGCGTGTGCACGACCTCCGGGTGGAACTGCACCCCGTAGAGGCGCCGGGTGGCGTTCTCCATCGCCGCGACCGGGGCACCCTCAGTTTCGGCGGTGACCGCGAAGCCGCTGGGCGCGCGCACGACCGCATCGCGGTGGCTCATCCAGCAACGTTCGGCCGCCAGCTCGCCGAACAGGCCGTCGCGCGAGAGCACGCGCAACGGTGTGTTGCCGAACTCGGCGGCGCCGGTGCGGGCGACCTCCCCGCCGAGCGCCTGGCTCATCGCCTGCATGCCGTAACAGATCCCCAGCACGGGAATGCCCAGCTCGAGCAGGGCCCGGTTGAGGCTCGGCGCACCGGGCTCGTAGACCGAGGCCGGCCCGCCCGACAGGATGAGGCCCGCGGGTTTGAGCGCGGCGATTTTCTCGGGCGGGGTGTCGTGGCGCACCACCGCCGAGAAGACCCGGCATTCGCGCACGCGCCGCGCGATCAGTTGGCTGTACTGGGCGCCGAAATCGACCACCAGCACGCCGCCGGGAGCGGCGGCGGCCAGGGCCGGATCGAGCGCGGAGGCGCCGGCGGCGCTCACCCCATACCCACCGACTGCGCCTGCTGCAGCTTCTTGCCCTCGTTGCGCAGCGCCGGGGCGATCATCACCTCGCACTTCTGGAAGCTCTGGATCGACTCGTAACCGCAGGTGGCCATCGCGCTGCGCAGACCGCCCATCAGGTTGAGCGTGCCGTCGTTCTCGTGCGCGGGGCCGAGCAGGATCTCCTCGAGCGTGCCGATCGTCGTGGTCTTGACCCGCGTGCCACGCGGCAGGGTCGGGTGGAAGGTGGCCATGCCCCAGTGGTAGCCGTGTCCGGGGGCCTCCTCGGCCTTCGCCAGCGGCGAGCCGATCATGCATGCGTCGGCGCCGCAGGCGATCGCCTTGGCCAGGTCGCCGGCGTAGGCCATGCCGCCGTCGGCGATCACGTTCACGTACTCGCCGGTCTCCATCAGGTGCTGCATCCGCGCGCCGGCCGCGTCGGCGATGGCGGTGGCCTGCGGCACACCGACGCCGATCACCTGACGGGTCGTGCAGGCGGCGCCCGGGCCGACACCGACCAACACGCCGACCGCGCCGGAGCGCATCAGGTGCAGGGCGGTGTGGTACGAGGCACAACCACCGACGATCACCGGCACCGGCAGTTGACCGATGAAACGCTTGAGGTTGAGCGGCTCGGCCACCGACGAGACGTGTTCGGCCGAGACGACGGTGCCCTGGATCACGAGGATGTCCAGCCCGGCATCGAGGGCGACCTCGATGAACTCCTGCACCCGCTGCGGGGTGAGCGAGGCGGCCACCTTGACGCCCTGGTCCTTGATCTCCTTGATCCGGCGGGCGATCAGCTCGGGCTTGATCGGCTCGCGATAGACCTCCTGCAGGCCGCGGGTGGCCTCGGGGACCGGCAGCTCGGCGATCTGCGCCAGCTTCGCGTCGGCGTCCTCGTAGCGGGTCTGAATGCCCTCGAGGTTCAGAACTCCCAGCCCGCCGGCCTTGCCGATGATGCCCGCGGTGCGCGGGTCGACGACCCCGTCCATCGCCGAGGCGAGCAGCGGCAGCTCGAAGGTGTGATCACCGAACTTCCACGACAGGTCGACGTCCTCCGGGTCGCGGGTGCGCCGGCTCGGCACGATCGCGATGTCGTCGAATCCGTAGGCCCGACGGCCCTTCTTCCCTCGACCGATTTCGATCTCCACTCAGGCTCCCCCCGCCCTGTCTGGCACCGACCGACCACGACGCGCGGACCAGCATGACCGATCACCGGATTCCGGTTCGGGACACGCGAAGGAGGTCAATCGGCGCTCACCACGAATCAGACGAGTTTATCGACTGCGCGCGCCCCAGGTCCACGCCGGGGCGCATGTGACAATCCGCCCCCGGTTCAGTCCAGCGGGGTGACCTCGACCTGGCGCAGCAGGGCTTCGACGTCGGCCATGAGAAAGGTGCCGGCCCCGAAGCTCTGGGTGCTGGCGGCGCCGCAGGCGACCGCCCGCGCCAGGCAGCGTTCCACCGGACCTCCGGCATAGCTCTCGGACAGATAGCCGGCCAGGAAGGCATCGCCCGAGCCGACGGTCGAGACGACGTCGGTTCGCCGCGCCAGATGGGCGCGCCAGGTGCGCCAGGTGCGGTCGTCGGGCTCGCGCAGACGCGCCAGGCAGCCGCCCTCATGGTGAATCAGCACTCCCCCGGCCCCCATCGCGGTGATCGCCTCGGCTCCGGCGGCGATGTCCTCCTCGTCGGTGAACTCCTGACCGACGATCTCCTCGGCCTCGAAGATGTTCGGGCTGACGATCGCCGGCTCGCCCTCGAGTGCCGCCAGAAACTCCGGACCGGCCGCGTCGAGCGCGGCGGTGACCTTCTGTTGGCGCAACCGGTTGAGCAGCGTGGCGTAGAAGTCGCCGGGCACGTTGCGCGGCAGCGTGCCGGCGATCACGAACACCTCGGCACCCCGCGAGAGATAGCGGACCTTCTCGAGCAGCATGTCGAGCTCGCCGGCCTGCACCGCCGGCCCGTACTCGTTGATTTCGGTCTGCTGGCCGTTGGTGGGGTCGATCACGGCCATGCTCGAGCGGGACTCGTCGCGGATGCGCACGAAGTCGTTCAGCACACCCTCTTCGGTGAGCTGCTCGATGATCTGGGTGCCGATGCGTCCGCCGGCGAGGCCGGTGGTGATCACCGGCTGGCCGAGCAGCCGCAGGGCGCGCGCGACGTTGACGCCCTTTCCCCCCGGGAGGGTGAGGGAGTCGTTGGCGCGATTGCGCCGCCCGAGCTGCAGGTTCGGCACCCGCAGGGTGCGGTCGAGCGCGGCGTTGAGAGTGACGGTGACGATCATGGGATCAGGGCACGCAGTCCGGCGTTGACACGATCGAGGAGGCCGGGGGCCGACGCCGATTCGGCCGCAACCAGGTCGCGGCGTGCGAGGACGTGGTTCCCCTGCAGAATGGTGAGGGTACCGACCGGATCGCCGGCGCGAATCGGCCCGCGGATTTCGCGCGGGGCGACGATCCGCTCGCTCAGCGGTTCGCCCAGGCGGATCGGGGGCCGGATGCCGCGCTCCACCCGGTAGGCGACGCCGCTGCCCGGGCGGTATTTCACCGGCACGGTGCCGATCACGGTGCCGGGGGCGACCACCATCGGGCGCGCGTATTGGGCGAATCCCCACCGCAGCAGCGCCGCCGCGTCGCGGGCGCGTTGTTCGGACGAGGGGGAGCCCATGATCGCCGCGTACAGCTGCACGCCGAGTGCCGGCCGGCGCGCGTGGGCGACCAGCGTGTGGCCGGCGTCATCGGTCATGCCGGTCTTCACCCCGTCGGCCTCCGGCATCAGGTCGAGCAGCAGGTTGTTCGATTCGAGGTTGCGCACACCGACACCGCCGGGACCGGGAATGGTGGTGCGCCGGTGGGCGACCAGTTCGCGAAACAACGGATGGCGCATGGCGGCGCGGGCGATCGTGACCAGATCGTCGGCGGTGGTGTGATGGCCCGGCTCGTCGAGCCCGTGGGGGTTCTCGAAGTGGGTGTTCTTCAGCCCCAGCGCCCGCGCCTTCGCGTTCATCCGCTCGACGAAGGCCTCGATCGAGCCGGCGGTGCCGGTGGCCAGGGTCACCGCGGCGTCGTTGCCGCTGGCGACCAGCAATCCGGTGAGCAGGTCGCGCACACCGATGGTCTCGCCGGTCTGGAGGTGGGCGCTCGATCCGCCGACCGCCGCCTCGGGGGGCACGGTGTAGCGGGCGTTCAGGTCGGCATCGTCGAGCACGACCAGGGCGGTCATGATCTTGGTCAGGCTGGCCGGCGCCACCTCGCGGTCCGGATCGTCCGCCGCGAGAACCTCCCCGGTGGACGGGTTCATCAGCACGAACGAGGTGGCGGTCGGCGCCGGGAACTTCCCGATTGCCTGGGCCGAGCGTCCGGCGCCCAGCAGGGCGATCAGACACAGGGCGATCAGCGGGCCGCGCAGCACGGCGGGATCTTAGACCCCGCCGACGCCGGCGGCCGTCGATCGGGTGCCGCAGCGCCCGCCCCGCCCGACGCGACGCGCATGGCGTCACCGTCGGATGGGGCGGGCGCGGCCGGGATCAGGCGCTCAGGCGTCCCTCTCCGCCGGGGTAGCAGAAGGAGGCGTTGGGCGAGTAGAAGCCCCAGGTGACCTGAAGCGGGTTCGCCGGACGCAGCGCGTAGGTCGGGTGGTTGGGGTTGAGGAACTCAAAGCTGAGCACCTCCCACGGGTCCACCATCCCCGCGACGAACGGGTAGAGGCCGCTGACCAGGTTGCCGTCGACCTTGGTCAGGTAGCGCAGCTGACCGCGACCGACCACGGCCGGGGCGCCCACGCGCACCGTCGTGCGGATGATGGGAGCACCGTCGACGCTGGTGGTGGCGGTGAGGATGTCGCCCTCGATGGTGAGGCTGGTCTCACCCGCGGCGGCCGGCACACCGCGCTGGGCGGCGTAGGCGCGCATGTCGGCGTTCGAGTTGAGATAGTGGGTCCACCAACGGCCGGGCACGGCGCCGTCGGGGGTGTCGATGCCGTGCAGGTCGGCGCCCATGTAGGTGAGCGAGTAGGGCTCAAAGCCGGAGGTCTGATCGGCCGAGTCGACCACGTACTGGTTGATGAAGCACTGGCCGTTGGTCGCCGGGGTGAGGCCGGCGGGCACCAGGGCGGCGACCGCATCACGGTCCTCCGGGATCCAGGTGAAGTACAGCATGCGGCTGTTGAGGACCATCTGCGGGGGGTGGAGTGTGGCCACGAGCGTCGCTCCTTGAAACGTTTAGCAGTACCGCGCGAGTGTAACGCTTCACATCGCGCGTGACGACCGCGCTCCACGACGGACCGTCGGCGACCGCATCGGACGTGAGAAGCTACCGACGATGAGAGAGCCCGCCCGTCTCGCGGTCCGCCGGTGAGCGTCCCGCCGTCAACGCCCGCCACGCGCCGTCGTCGCCCCACCGTGCGCGATGTCGCCCACGCCGCCGGGGTGTCGGTGGCGGTCGTCTCGTACACCTTCAACCGCCCCGAACGGGTCGCGAGCGCCACCCGTGAGCGCGTGCTCGCCGCGGCACAGGCGGTCGGTTATCGAGGTCCCGACCCGGCCGCGCGCGCCCTGCGCTTGGGCCGCCACGGGGCGATCGCCCTGGTCGTGCCCGACTCGATCGAGCGGCTCTTCGCCCAGCCGGCCTATTCGCTGGTCGCCCGCGGTCTGGCGCGCGCCTGCGACCAGGCGAAAATCTCCATGGTGCTCTCCAGCGGCAACGCGGTCGGAGTAGACGGAGCGGTCCTGCTCGGCGGAGCAAACCGCGATTGGAAGGGCGCCGTCCCGGCGGTCACCGTGGGCGACTGCTCCGACGAGAACGATGAAATCCCCGCGGTCTGCGCCGACGTGCGCGCCGGCGCCCGTGCCCTGGCGGCCCACCTGGCCGACACCGGTCACCGCCGCCTGGCGGTCATCACCTGGCCGGGGGGAACGCAACGGTTGGCGGGTGTGCGCGAGGGGTGGGCCCAGGCGCGCTGAAGGCCGAGCCCCGCCCCGATGCGGTGATCGCCCTGTGCGACGAGTTGGCCCTGGGCGTGCTGGACGCGGCGGGCTTCCTCGGCCTGAGCGTTCCGCGCGACCTCTCGGTGGCGGGAATCGACGACCTGCCCGGCATGGACGTGGCCGGCCTGACGAGCGTCTTCGTGCCCTACCGCCCGCTGGGCGATCTGGCCGGCGCCATGCTCGCCGCGGCGATCGACGGCACACCGCCGACCGCTCCCCCACCGCTGCCGACCTCGCTCACCCTGCGGGCAACCTGCGCCGCGCGCGCCTGAGGCGCCTCCCGGCGCGAACGGACGAACGCCTCAGGCGCCGCCGGACACGTGCCAGAGAGTGGAGCGCAGCGCTTCCGCCGCCCCCAGCGGGTCCTCGGCGTAGATGATCGACCGGCTGGCCGAGACGATCGCCCCCGCCGGGCGCCCGTCGAAGGCCGGACCGAGGTCCTCCGGACGACCGCCCTGGGCGCCGACGCCGGGAATCAGGAATACCTGCTCGGGCATCAGCGATCGCAGGGCGGCGAGCCGCTCGGGGACGGTCGCCCCAACCACCGCCCCAACCGCCGACAGCCCCGACCCGTCGACGCTCTCGGCCCCCCAGGTGCTCACGAGTCGGGCCAGGTGTTCGTGCCACAGGCCGCCCGCGGCCAGCGGCAGGTCCTGCAGATCGGCCGCACCGGGGTTCGAGGTGCGCACCAGGCAGAAGATCCCCCGCCCGCCGGCGCGCGCCTGATCGATGAACGGCCTCACCGCGTCGTGGCCCAGCGACGGGTTCACCGTCACGGCGTCGACCGGGCCGCGCAGAAACGCGTCGGCGTAGGCGCGACTGCTGATGCCGATGTCACCCCGCTTGGCGTCGGCGATCACCAGCAGGCCGGCGTCGGTCGCCGCCTCGGCAACCTCCTCGTATGCCCGCCATCCGTCCGCCCCGAAACGCTCGAAGGCCGCCAGCTGGATCTTCGCCCCGACGCAGGCCGGCGCGGCCTGAGCGATCACCCGCCGGCAGAAGCTCGCCGCGCCACGCGCGCCACCGCTCACCCGCGCGGGGTCGGGATCCAAACCGATCACGACCTGGCTGGCACGAACGGTGACCGCGGTGGTGAGGCGAGTGCCGAATGGGATGGGTGTCATAACAGAAGTGCTCTCCAGACGGGGAGGGTGAGAGTACACAGAACGGTGGTCTCCGCCACCGCCCCGGCGAGCATGTCGGCGCGCACACCGCCGCGCACACCGAGCACCAGCGACATCATCGCGGTGGGCATCGCGGCCATGATCACGACCGTGTGCAGGACGTCGCCTCCCAGCCCCAGCAGGCGGGCGACCGCATAACCGATCAGCGCGGCGACGCCCAGCCGCACCACGGTCACGTAGGTCATCTCGCGCCACAGGCGCGCCATGCCGCGCACCTCGAGCATCAGGCCGCCGTAGAGCATCGTCAACGGCAGCACGGCCGCGGCCATGATCTCGAAGGGCTGCTCGATGATCCGCGGCAGGTCGTGCACGCCCGCGAGGTTCACGACCAGCCCGGCGGCCAGGGCGAGGGTCGGGGGCAGCAGCAGCGCCCGGCCGACGTCGGCCAGCCGCACCCGCGCCTGCCCGTCGGTGCGCCCGTAGTGGTTGGCGATCGCCACGGTGGAGGTCCAGGTGATCACCGCGGTGGCCAGCGCGTCGTACATCACCGCCGACGGTTGGCTGAAGCCCGAGCCGGAGGCGGCGATCAACGGCAGACCGAAGAACCCGGTGTTGCCGACCGCCGTCGCCAGCAGCAGGGCGCCGGTTCTCGGACGGTCCATCCCCCACAGGCGCGCCGCCATCCAGGAGAGGGCGAGCAGCAGCCCGTGGATGATGAACGCCGCCACCGGAACGAGCAGCAGCGAGGCCTCGAGCTCGGCGCGCACGATGATCAGGAAGACCAACGGCGGCAGGGCCAGGTGGATCACCACGTTCACCAGCAGCTCGCTCTGCTCGCGCCGGATCAGGCCCCGGTGGCGCGCCAGGGCACCCACCAGGATGATGAGCAGAGCCGCGAAGGCGGTTTCGGTCACGCGTCGATCACGTCGGCAAAGGCGAACACCCGTCGACCGCGCCGCGACCGACGGTGCGCGCTCAATTCAGACGAAGACGGGCGATGCGGATTTCGATTTCCGCCGCCGAGTAGTTGTCGCCCCGCGCCAGGCGGTCCTTGCGCAGCGCGTCCAGCGCGGCGAGCACCCCCGGAACGTCCAGTCCCAGGTCGGCGGTCTTCTCCCACGCCTTGAGGGCGGTGTTGATGTCCTCCTGCTGGCCGGCGATCAGCGCCAGGATCCGCCAGCCGTGGGCGTCCTCGTCCTCCTCGCCGACGATCCGCCGCGCGAGGGCCTCGGCCGCCGCCAACTCGCCGCGGGCGCGCAGGGTGGCGGCCAACGCGGTGAAAGCGGGGGCATTTTCCCGGATCGTGTCGAGCTGCGCAACGCTGGCCCGCAGAGCCTGCTCGCTGCCGGCCAGGTCGCCGGTGTCGCGCAGGGCCGCGCCGAGGGTCTTCAGGGTGGCGGGGTTCACCGCGAGTTTGTGGGCCCGCTCGGCGAAGGCCAGGCCGCGCAGCAGTTGCCCCCGGGCACGCGCCTCACGGGCGGTCGCGAGCGCCTGGGTGGCGTCCTTCACTCCCGCGGCCTCACGGTACTGAGCGGCCAGTTCCTCCTGGGCCTCGTCTGTGGCCAGCAGCGTGGCGCTGCCGGCGTTCATTCGCAGATCATCCGCGCCGTAGTGCTGAATGCGCTCACGCGCGGCGCGCAGCCGGGCCTCGCGCTCCTGGATGGCCTTCTGCTGAGCGGCGGCCGCCCCGGTGCTCCCCGTCGCGGCCGAACCGCGCCCGAGCAGGGCGTCGTACTCGCGCCGCACGTCGGCGCGCAGCAACGCCTTCTCTCCCTGGTCGCAGAAGGCGCGCTCGATCGAGCGCTGGTGCTGGGTCATCGGGGTGGTGGAGATCGTCCTGCGTCGCCGCTCGGCCCCCTCGCGGATCTGGTCGGCCGTGGCGTCACGGGGGATGCCGAACCACAGGTAGAGGTCGCGCGTGGCGAGCTGGCGGATGAACTGGGCGCGTTTGGCGGCGGGGTCCTGCTCGGCGGGCATCGGCGGCTCCTTGGTCGCCTGCAGAATACGGCCTCGCGGGTGTCGTTCCCCCCTCGGGCGGCTTGTATCTTTTGCCGCGTGAGCCCGCCGACCCCGACCTCGGCCCGCGCGACCGACTCGGCAAGCGGCGAAGGCCGCTGGCGGCGCGGTGCCGTCGCGCTGTTCGCCGGTACGCTCGGGCTGGCGTTCTTCCTCACCCTGCTGTGGTTCGGTATGCGTTCGGTGTTGGACATCGGCGGCATGTGCGCCAGCGGTGGCCCGTATCAGATCGCGGTGGAGTGCCCCGACAACATCGGCTGGCCGATGCCGCTGTCGATCTGGCTCGGGCTGATGAGCGCCGGGCTGATGGCCTTTGGCGCGATCCGGGTTGGCGCCACAGGCCTGGTGCTGATCGGCTGGCCGGCGCTGTTCCTCTCGCTCGGCGGGAACTTCCTGGAGTACGGGGTGCGCCCGCCCGGCGGCGGAGGGCTCGCGTGGGGCTGGCTGGTCTGCGGCGTGGTCTTCGTGCTGATGGGGGCGCCACCGCTTCTGGCGCTGCGCCAACTCTCGGAGGTGCCGCGCAGGGGGATGATCCTGCTTCTCGTCGGAGCGGCCGCCGCGGTCGGGGTGGTGTGGGGCACGATGGCCTTTCACGCGATCGCCTGATCGCCATGCAACCGGGTGAATCCGGCGGCGCAAACGACGAGGGGGACCCGCTCGGGTCCCCCTCGTTTCCTGCGATTACCGCCGGCGGGCGGTGAGGTTCCCCGAGGGGAACTACATCATGCCGCCGCCCATGCCCATGCCGCCCATGTTCGGGGACATCATCGGGCCACCGGCCGGG
>DAOKZF010000006.1:0-1634 GCA_035325785.1 Miltoncostaeaceae bacterium | reverse complement strand
CCGCCCATGCCACCCATACCCGCCATGGCGGCCGGGTCCATGCCGCCGGCGCCGCCCTCTTCGGGTTTGTCGACGACGACGGCCTCGGTGGTGATCACGTTCTTGGCGATCGACGCGGCGTTCTGCAACGCCGAGCGGGTCACCATCGCCGGATCGATGATCCCGGCCTTCACCAGGTCCACATACTCACCCGTGTCGACGTTCAAACCGATCCCGGGCTTCTTGTCCTTGATCGTCCCAACGACCACCGAGCCCTCGAGGCCCGCGTTCTCCGACAACTGACGCAACGGCTCCTCCAACGCCCGACGGATGATCGCCGCGCCGGTCGCCTCATCCCCCTCCAACTTCAGGGAATCCAACGCCTTGATGGAGTTCACCAAAACCACACCGCCACCGGGGACGATGCCCTCCTCCAGCGCCGCGCGGGTCGCCTGCAGGGCGTCCTCCACCCGGTGCTTCTTCTCTTTCATCTCGGTCTCGGTCGCCGCGCCGACTTTCACCACCGCCACACCACCGGCCAGCTTGGCCAAACGCTCCTGCAGCTTCTCCCGATCGAAATCGGAATCCGACACCTCGATCTCGGCCTTGATCTGCTTGATCCGACCCTTGATCTCCTCGGCCTCACCCGCACCGTCGATGATCGTCGTGGTCTCCTTGGCGATCACCACCTTACGGGCCCGACCCAACTGAGCGACCTGCGCGTTAGCCAACTTGAGGCCCATCTCCTCCGAGATCACCTCACCGCCGGTCAAAATCGCGATGTCCTCCAACATCCGCTTGCGCCGATCCCCAAACCCAGGGGCCTTCACCGCGATACCGGTGAACGAACCACGCAACTTGTTCACAATCAGCGTCGCCAGGGCCTCACCCTCAACATCCTCAGCGATGATCAACAACGGACGACCCTGACCGATCACCTGCTCCAGCAACGGCAGAATGTCCTGCACACTGGAGATCTTCCCGCCGTGGATCAGGATGAACGCGTCCTCAAGGACCGCCTCCATCCGCTCCTGATCGGTGACCATGTACGGGCTCATGTACCCACGGTCAAACTGCATCCCCTCGGTGAACTCCAGGTCCATCCCGAAGGTCTGGCCCTCCTCCACGTTCACCACACCATCCTTACCGACCTTCTCGATCGCATCGGAAATCACATCCCCGATCGCCCGATCACGAGAAGAAATCGCCGCCACACGCGCGATGTCCTCCTTACCGGACACCTCCTTCGCCTGCGCACGGATCTCACCCACCACAATCTCAACCGCCGCCTCAATCCCGCGCTTCAACCCCATCGGGTTCGCGCCCGCAGCGACGTTCTTCAACCCCTCACGCACAATCGCCTGCGCCAACAACGTCGCCGTCGTCGTACCGTCACCGGCAACATCGTTCGTCGCGGTCGCAACCTCACGCACCAACTGCGCGCCCTGATTCTCAAACGGATCCTCGACCTCGATCTCCCGCGCGATCGACACACCATCATTCGTGATCGTCGGAGCACCGAACTTCTTATCCAACACCACATACCGACCCTTCGGACCCAGCGTCACCTTCACCGCGTCCGCCAGCGTGTTCACACCACGCTCCAAAGCCCGCCGGGCATCCTCATCAAACTTGAGCAGCTTGGCCATCTCGTC
>DAOKZF010000005.1:10379-22398 GCA_035325785.1 Miltoncostaeaceae bacterium | reverse complement strand
CGCGCGCGTCGGAGCGCGCCGCGCACCCCCCGGCGGGTGCATGCCGGTCGACGACCGGCCCGCGACGGTTGGCCGGTTTTTTCGCGCCGCGACGTGCCGTACAACATAAGACAGGTTGCGGTCGTGTCTCACCGGCGACCGGCAACACCGGGCACCGCCCGGCCGGCCGGCACCGACGAGACGCCGCGATCCGCCCGATCGCCGCCGGCGGCGGGCCACAAACAACCCACCGGGGGTGTCGCCACAATGGCAATGACCGGCTCACGGCTGCGTTTCTTTCGCAGCTCACGCGCGGTGGACGGCGGCTGGAGCACCCTCGACCCACGCCGGGGACGCGCCTGGGAAAGCGCCTACCGCGATCGCTGGCACCACGACAAGATCGTGCGCTCCACCCACGGGGTGAACTGCACCGGGTCGTGTTCCTGGAAGGTGCACGTCAAGGAGGGCATCGTCACCTGGGAGACCCAGGCGACCGACTACCCCACCAACGGCGCCGAGGTGCCCGACTACGAACCGCGCGGCTGCCCGCGCGGCGCCTCGTTCTCGTGGTACGTCTACTCACCGCTGCGCATCCGCCACCCGTACGTGCGCGGCGCCCTGCTGAACGCCTACCGCGAACGGCTGGCCGCCACCGGCGACCCGGTCGAGGCCTGGGCCGCGGTGGTCGACGACCCCGCCGCGCGCGCCGGATACACCAGCCAACGCGGCAAGGGCGGCTTCGTGCGCGCCGGCTGGGACGAGGTGTCCGAGCTGATCGCGGCCGCGCACATCCACACCATCAAACGCTGGGGTCCCGACCGGCTCGTCGGCTTCTCGCCGATCCCCGCCATGTCGATGGTCTCGTACTCGTCCGGCGCGCGCTTCTACTCGCTGCTGGGCGGCGTGGTCAACAGCTTCTACGACTGGTACGCCGACCTGCCGCCGGCCTCCCCCCAGATCTGGGGCGACCAGACCGACGTGCCCGAATCGGCCGACTGGTGGAACGCCTCATACCTGATGATGTGGGGCTCCAACATCCCCATGACCCGCACCCCCGACGCCCACTTCATGACCGAGGCGCGCTACCGCGGGCAGAAGACGGTGGTGGTCTCACCCGACTACTCCGACCACACCAAGTTCGCCGACGAGTGGCTCGCCGCCCAGCCCGGCAGCGACGGCGCCCTGGCGTTGGCGATGGCGCACGTGATCGTGCGCGACCACTACGTCGATCGGGAAACGCCCTACTTCAGCGACTACGCCAAACGCTTCACCGACCTGCCGTTCCTGGTGAAGCTCGACCCGCGCGCCGACGGCCACGTGGCCGGGGCGTTCCTGCGCGCGGCCGACCTGGCGGAGGCCGCCGACGGGCCGGCCGATCCCAACGCCGCCGCCAAGACGGTGGTCTGGGATCTCAACGCCGCCGCACCGGCGGTGCCCAACGGGTCGATCGGCTTCCGCTGGGGCGAGGAGAACGCGGGGCGCTGGAACCTGGAGCTGGGGCGGATCGAACCGGCGATCACCCTGATGGACGCGTACGACGAACTGGTGGCGGTCGACCTGCCGCGCTTCGACATCGGCGACACCGAGGGCGGCGCGATCATGCGCCGCGGCGTCCCCGCCCGGCGGATCAACGGGCACCTCGTCACCACCGTCTTCGACCTGATGGCCGCCCAACTGGGCGTGTCTCGCCCCGGCCTGCCCGGCGACTGGCCCGCCGACCTGCACGACCCCGAGCCCGGCACGCCCGCCTGGCAGCAGGAGATCACCGGCGTCGACGCCGACACCGTGGCCCGCATCGCGCGCGAATTCGCCCGCAACGCGGAACGTACCCACGGCCGCTCGATGATCGTGATGGGCGCCGGTACCAACCACTGGTACCACTCCGACCAGATCTACCGCGCCATGCTCAGCCTGGTGGTGCTCTGCGGCTGCCAGGGGGTCAACGGCGGCGGCTGGGCCCACTACGTCGGCCAGGAAAAGGTGCGGCCCATCACCGGGTTCACCCAGGTGGCGTTCGCACTCGACTGGACCCGCCCGCCGCGCCAACAGGCGGCCACCCCGTTCTGGTACCTGGCCAGCGAACAGTGGCGCTACGAGCCGATGACCGCCGACGAGTTCTCCTCGCCGCTGGGCGACGGGTCGCTGCGCGGCACCCACTTCGCCGATCTGTACGCCAAGGCCGCCCGCATGGGCTGGCTGCCCGCGTATCCCAGCTTCGACCGCAATCCGCTCGAGCTGGCCCGCGAGGCCGAGGAGGCTGGCGTGCCGGTGGCCGACCACGTGGTCGGCGAGCTGAAGGCCGGCCGGTTGCGCTTCGCCGCCGAGGACCCCGGGGCGCCCGAGAACTTCCCCCGCATCCTGACCCTCTGGCGCTCGAACCTGTTCGGCTCCTCCAGCAAGGGCCACGAATACTTCCTCAAGCATCTGCTCGGCGTGACCACCGCCGCGGTGCGCAACGAGGAGTCGCCCCCCGAACTGCGCCCCCAGGAGGTTGTGTGGCGCGAGCAGGCCGCCACCGCCAAGCTCGATCTGCTGGTGACGCTCGACTTCCGCATGAACGGCTCATGCCTGCACTCGGACATCGTGCTGCCGGCGGCCACCTGGTACGAGAAGCACGACATCTCCTCCACCGACATGCACCCGTTCGTGCACGCGTTCTCACCGGCGATCAACCCGCCCTGGGAGACGAAGACCGACTGGGACATCTTCGTGCGCATCAGCGAGACCTTCTCGCGGCTGGCGGAACGCCATCTGGGGGTGCAACGCGACGTGGTCGTGGCGCCTCTGCTGCACGACACCCCCGATGAGCTGGCCCAGATCGCCGCCCCGGTGCGCGACTGGAAACACGGCGAGTGCGAACCGATTCCCGGCCAGACGATGCCGAAACTGATCGCGATCGAGCGCGACTACCCGGCCGTACACGCCCGCATGACCGCCCTCGGGCCGCTGGTCGAAAACGCCGGGACCGCCTGGAAGGGGGTCGCGTGGGTGCCCGACGAGGAGGTCGAGGCCCTGCGCTCGGCCCACGGGATCGTGCGCGAGGGGCCGGCCACCGGACGCCCGCGCATGGAACGCGCCGACCAAGCCTGCGAGACGATCCTGATGCTGTCGGGCACCACCAACGGGCGCCTGGCCGGCGAAAGCTTCCGGGCGTTGGAGAAGCAGACCGGCAACCGCCTGGCCGACCTGGCCGAGGAATCGGCCGACGTGCGGATCTCCTACAACGACACGCAGATCCAACCGCGCAAGGTGCACGCCTCTGCCGAATGGTCGGGCACCGAGAGCCGCGAGCGGCGCTACTCGCCCTTCACGATCAACATCGAACGCGACGTGCCCTTCCGCACCCTCACGGGGCGTCAGCACTTCTACATCGATCACCCGTGGATGCTCGAATACGGCGAGGGGCTGCCGGCCTACCGTCCGCCGGTGAACCTGGCCCGCCATCTGGGCGACCTGCACATCGGCGATGGGGTGGCCGAGGTGACGGTCAAGTACCTCACCCCGCACTCCAAGTGGTCGATCCACTCGACCTACCAGGACAACCTGCACATGCTGACCCTGTTCCGCGGCGGGCCGGTGATCTGGATGAGCGTCGAGGACGCCGAACGGATCGGGGTGAGCGATAACGACTGGGTGGAGGCCTACAACCGCAACGGGGTGGTGGCCTGCCGCGCGGTGGTCTCACACCGCATGCCCGCCGGCACATCGATGATGTACCACTCCCAGGACCGCCATGTGAACGTGCCCCTCTCCGAGGTCTCGGGCACCCGCGGCGGCACCCACAACTCCCTCACCAAGATCGCGATCAAGCCGACCCACATGATCGGCGGGTACGCGCAGCTGAGCTGGGGTTTCAACTACTACGGGCCGACCGGATCGCAGCGCGACGAGGTCACCGTGATCCGCAAGCGCCAGTCGGAGGTGACCTACTGATGCGTATCAAGGCACAGATTGGCATGGTGATGAACCTCGATAAATGCATCGGATGTCACACCTGCAGCGTCACCTGTAAGAACGTGTGGACGAACCGCACCGGCGCCGAATACATGTGGTTCAACAACGTCGAAACCAAGCCGGGCGTCGGCTACCCCAAACGCTGGGAGGACCAGGACGAACGGCGCGGCGGCTGGGAGCTGAACAAAAAGGGCAAGCTCGAACTCAAGAGCGGCGCCCGCTCCCGACGGCTCTACAACATCTTCTTCAACCCCGACCTGCCGACCCTCGACGACTACTACGAACCGTTCACCTACGACTACGAGCACCTGACCACCGCTCCGCCGTCCGAGCACCAGCCGGTCGCCCGCCCGAAATCGGCCATCAGCGGGGAGCCGATGGACATCGAATGGGGGCCCAACTGGGAGGACGACCTCGCCGGGGCCCCCGCCCACGCCCCGGCCGACCCGAACCTGCGCGGCATCGAAGAAGCGATCAAGATGGAGTACGAGCGCGTCTTCATGATGTATCTGCCGCGCATCTGTGAGCACTGCCTCAACCCGTCGTGCGTCGCATCGTGCCCCTCCGGAGCGATGTACAAGCGCGAAGAGGACGGCATCGTGCTGGTCGACCAAGAGGCCTGCCGCGGCTGGCGGATGTGTGTCTCCAACTGCCCGTACAAGAAGGTCTACTTCAACTGGCAGTCCGGCAAAGCCGAGAAATGCACCCTCTGCTATCCGCGCATCGAGGCCGGCATGCCGACCATCTGCGCCGAAACCTGCGTCGGGCGTATCCGCTACATCGGCGTGATCCTCTACGACGCCGACCGGGTGCAGGAGGCCGCCTCGGTTCCCGACGAGCACGACCTGCTCGACGCCCAACGCGACGTGTTCCTCGACCCGGAGGACCCCGAGGTGCGCCGCCAGGCCGAGGCCGACGGCATCCCCGCCGACTGGATCGACGCGGCCCGCCGCTCGCCGATCTACGCGCTGGCGATGCGCTACCGGGTGGCCCTGCCTCTGCACCCCGAATACCGCACGCTGCCGATGGTCTGGTACGTGCCGCCGCTATCGCCGGTGATGGGCGTGATCGAGGGCGACGGCAGCCCCGCCGACCCCGACGACGTCTTCCCGGCGATCGACAACATGCGCGTGCCGATCCGCTACCTCTCGAACCTGCTGAGCGCCGGCGACGACGAGGTGGTGCGCACCGTCCTGAAGCAGCTGGCCGCGATGCGCCGCTACATGCGCGAGCGCAACCTCGGTGGCGAGGCCGACACCGGACTGGCCGCATCGGTGGGCATGAGCGTGGCGGACATGGAGGACATGTACCGCCTGCTGGCGGTCGCCAAATACGAGGACCGCTTCGTGATCCCCACCGCCCACACCGAACTGGCGGGCGACCTGGCGATGCAGCAGGGCGCCTGCGGCCTGGACTTCGCCGGCGGCCCCGGCTCCTGCGGAGTGAATCACGGCGCCTCGGCGCCCAACGAGGTCGGCGTGAGCGCCGCCAGCCCGGTGGAGCACTTCCACCTGGCCCACGCGCCCGCCCCGACACCGGCCGTCGCGTCGCCGGAACCCCCCGGACCGGCGACCGACGGCTGCGGCGGCGGTGGCTGCGGCTGCGGCGGCCACGGACACGGCCACGCCGGCGCGGGCGGGCTGCCGAACCCGGGGGTGGCCTGATGCACCCATTCACCCTTCTGGCCTGGGGGCTGAGCTACCCCGATGCCGAACTGCTGGCGGCCCGCCGGGAACTGGCCCGGGCCGCCCACGAACTGCCGCACCGCGCGGCGAACGATGAGCTCACGCGCTTCATCTCGTGGTGGGCCGACGCCGAACCGGCCACCCTGCAACACACCTACGTCGCGACCTTCGACTTCGCCCGGCGCACGGCGCTCGATCTGACCTACTACACCCACGGCGACCGGCGCCAACGCGGACTCGCGCTGGTGGCACTGCGCCGCCGCTACGCCGCCGCCGGCCTGGAGCTCGACACCACCGAGCTGCCCGACCACCTGCCGCTGATGCTCGAGTTCACCACCATCGCGCCCGAGGAGGGCGGCGCCCTGCTGGCCGAATACCGGCCGGTGATCGAACTGCTCCGACTCGCCCTGGAGCGCGACAACAGTCCGTATCAGGGGGCGCTGCGCGCCCTCTGCCTGACCCTCCCGGCACTCACCCCGGACGAACACGAACACCTGCGGCGCATCGCCCGCGAGGGCCCGCCCGACGAAACGGTCGGTCTGGAACCGTTCGCCCCGCCCGAGGTGATGCCCGAGACCCGGCGCGCGCCCGCCGCGTGCGCCGTCGCACCAGGAGCACCACGATGAGCCGCCTCGATTTCCTGCTGTGGATCGTCCTGCCGTACGCGGCGATCACCGTCTGCATCGCCGGACACATCTGGCGCTACCGTCACGACCAGTTCACCTGGGGCACCCGCTCCACCCAACTGCTGGAGCGCCACAACCTGCGCCCCGCGATCCTCATGTTCCACCTCGGCCTGCTGGCGGTCTTCGGCGGGCACGTCGTCGGTCTGCTGGTTCCTTCGTCGTGGACCGAGGCGGTCGGTGTGAGTGAGGACATGTACCACGCCGGGTCGGTCGCCGCCGGGACGCTGTTCGGTGTGATCACCGTCGTGGGCTTCGTCTGGTTGATCGCGCGGCGCGAGACGACCCCGCGGGTGAGGGCGACCACCACCGGCATCGATCGGCTCACCTACCTGCTGCTGCTGATCGTGATGAGCATGGGCATGATCGCCACGCTCGGCCCCAACCTGATCGGCGGCGGCTACGACTATCGCGAGACCGTGTCGCCCTGGTTTCGGGGCGTGTTCACGCTCAATCCCGACGTCGGGCTGATCACCTCCGCCCCGGCCGTCTACCAGCTGCACGCGATCTGCGCGTTCCTGCTGTTCGCCCTCTGGCCGTTCAGCCGTCTGGTGCATGTGTGGAGCATCCCCGTCTCGTACGTGGGGCGCAGCTACATCCTCTACCGCGCCCGCACGCGGCCGGCCCCGGCCGTCGCGCGCCGACGCGCGGACATCTGAAGGGACGGGTGCCGTGTCGCAGTTCACACCGCAGGGCAACACCCGCGCGTTGGTGCTCGCAACCCTCGCGTTCACCGCCTCCTTCTACGCGTGGAGCATGCTCGGGCCGCTGGGGCCCGACCTGCAGGAACTGATGGACCTGTCCGAAATGCAGCTGGCGATGATGATCGCCGTGCCCGTGCTGCTCGGCTCGCTGCTGCGCATCCCGCTGGGGGTCATCACCGACCGCTACGGCGGTCGCATCGTCTTCACGGTCCTGATGATCATCACCCTCGTGCCGCTGACCGGTCTGACGATCCGACACGACGCGTTCCCGTGGGTGGTCACCTGCGGCCTGTTCCTGGGATTCGGCGGAGCGTCGTTCGCCGTCGGGGTGCCGTTCGTGTCGCGCTGGTATCCGCCGTCGCGTCAGGGGATGGCGTTGGGCGTCTACGGCATGGGGATGGGCGGCACGGTCATCGCCGGCCTCACCGCTCCGCGGATCGCCGACCGCTGGGGAACCTCGGCGCCCTTCATCTTTGGCATCGTGGTGCTGGCGATCATGATCGTGTTGTTCTGGACCTTCGCCCGCACCGCGCCGGTGAAACGGGGCGTGGGCGCCGGCGGCATGCTGAGCGCCCTGAAGGTGTTCCGCGACCGACCGACGGCCTGGGCGCCCACCTTCTACTACTTCGTGGTGTTCGGTGGCTTCGTCGCGATGTTCGCCTACCTGCCGAAGCTGCTCACCGGCGAGTTCGACCTGGACAAGCCCGACGCCGGGGCTCGAGCCGCGGGATTTGCCCTGGTAGCGGTGCTCTGTCGACCGCTGGGCGGGTGGCTGTCGGACCGTGTGGGGGTCGACCGGGTGATGAGAGTGTCGCTTGGCGCCACGATTCTGCTGGCGGTCGGTCTGGCGTTCGGCTACCAGTCGATGGTGCCCCTCACCATATTCGCCCTCACCCTGGCGGCCGCGTTCGGCCTCGGGACCGGGGCGGTGTTCAAACTGGTCGCGCAGGAGTTCCCTGACCTGGTCGGCACGGTGACCGGGGTGGTCGGAGCCGCGGGTGGTCTGGGCGGATTCTTCCCGCCGTTGGTGATGGCGATGACCAAGTCCCTCACCGGCAGCTACCTGGTGGGCTTCCTGCTGCTGGCATTGACCGCCTGCCTGGCGCTCGCCGTGCTGCAGATGATGGGCCGCGCTCGCCGAACGGTGGCTGCCGCCTCGGCCTGAGCTGCCCCGGTGTGTCGGGGCCGCGCCCGATGCGGCCCCGACACACCGCCGATCCGTCCCGCGGATGCGCGTCGCTCAGGCGGCGACCACCGCCGATTCGATCTCCCTCTTCCCCAGGTAGCAGGCCGGATCGGGCCCGGTGAGACGCCCGGTGGCCTGCAGCGAACGCGAGGCCAGTCCGCCGCCGCACATGCTCAGCCACCGGCAGTGGGAACAGCGCTCCTCCAACTCTTCGCTGCGCCGGCGCAGGGCGGCCAGCATCGGCGACGGGTTGCGCCAGAGCTCCGACAGCGGCTGCTCGCGCACGTTGCCGACCGGCTCGCCGGGCCAGAACTGATCGGGCCGCACCCGCCCCTCCCAGTCGACCGCCACCACCGCGCGTCCGGCGGCGTTCGCGGCGCCGCCGTTCCAGGTGAGCGACCGCTCGATCGCCTCCACCCGGTCGGGGGCATGCTCGGCCGCCCACAGACGCAGGGCCGGCCCGTCGGCGTAGTTGTCGACCGTCAGCACCTCGACCCCCCGCTCCTCGGCGGCCCACGCGTGGGCCTGAGCGAAGATCCGCTCGACCGCCGCGCGCGCCATCAAGGGCGACACCGCGGTCTGAGCGACCCCCCGGCCGGCCGGCACCAGGTGGTAGAAGCAGACGCGGGCGATGCCCTCCTGTTCGATCAGGGTGAACAGATCGGTGAGCGAGGCGATCGCGGTGGGGGAGAGGGTCACCCGCAGCCCGGTGCGCACACCCGCCGCGCGCAGGTTGCGGATGCCGCGCAACGTGCGCTCAAACGCCCCCTTGCGGCCGCGGAAATGGTCGTGAATCGCGCCGATCCCGTCGAGGCTGATTCCGGCGTAGCGCACCCCCAGCTCGGCCAGGCGTTCGGCGCGTTCCTCGGTGATCAGGGTGCCGTTGCTCGACAGGGTGACCGGCAGATCCCGTTCGCGGGCGGCCGCGATCAGGGTGAAGATGTCGCGGCGCACCAGCGGTTCGCCGCCCGAGAACAGCACCGCCGGCACGCCGAAGCGGGCGATGTCATCGAGGAAGGCGATCCCCTCCTCGGTGGTCATCTCCGGATGGCGGTGCGGATCGGAATCGGAGTAGCAGTGCAGGCAGGCAAGATTGCAGCGCCGGGTGCAGTTCCACACCACCACCGGGCGGCGTTGGGCGGCGCTCGGTGCGCTGCGCGCCCCCGGATGGCCGTAGCGCAGATCGTCGGAACCGCTCGGTCGTCCCAACAGGGCGGTCACATTCAGCATGTCGCATCCATTTCCGGGTCGTAACTGCAGGTGGGTTCCTCGGCGAACGGGTTGCCGGTGAGCGCGTACGCGCGCGAGCGACTGCCGCCGCACACATCACGCCAGCGGCAGATGCCGCAGCGCCCCTCCAGGCGCGCCGGGTCGCGCAGGCCGACGAACAGGGGAGACTCGCGGTACAGGTCGACCGCCGAGGCGTTGCGCACGTTTCCGGCCGGCAGGGGCAGGAAACCGCTCGGGCAGACCTTCCCGTCGTGCGAGATGAACATGAAGCCGCGCCCGTCGTTCACCGGGAGCGGCGGGGCCGGGCTCGGCACCAGGCCCTCCTCGGCCATCTGGGCCTCCACCCGGCGCACCGCGGGCGCCGCGGTGGTCTTGAGGTGCAACGGCAGCTGGGCGCGCAGCAGCACCAGCTGACGCAGCGCGCGCTCGTGGCCGGCGGCGTCCAGCAGGTCGGTCGTGTTCCCCCGACCGGTCGGCACCAGGAAGAACCCGCTCCACGCGCGCGCCCCGGGGGCATCCGCCTGTTCGGCCATCGCCGGGATCTCATGCACGTTGTGGCGGGTGATGGTCGAGTTCACCTGCAGGGCGAAGCCGGCCTCGTGCGCCCACCTCAGAATCCGCAGGCTGCGCGCATGCGAGCCGCGCACCCCGCGCATCCCGTCGTGCGATTCGGCGTTGCCGCCGTCGAGCGAGATCGCGAGGGCCTTCACCCCGGCCTCGCGCAGGGCCGCCAGGCGTGGGGGGGTGACCTTGCCGGTCGCGCTGGGGGTGATCGCCACGCCCAACCCGAGGCGGTGAGCCCGCGCGGCGAGGTCCACCAGGGCGGCGCGCAGCATCGGGTCGCCGCCGGTGAGCACCAGCGTCGTGCCGGCCCCGAACCGGGCGAGATCCTCAACCAGCGCCTGCCCCTCGGCGACGTTCAGCTCGCCCGGGGCCGGTCGCGGTTGGGCGTCGGCGCGGCAATGCAGACACCGGTACGCGCAGGCGCGGGTGACCTCCCAGGCCACGATCACCGGCTGGCGGTTCAGGTCGATCGGCCGCCCGCCGCGCACGATCGGGTGCAATCCCGTCGTCGATCGGGAACCGTTCACCCCGATCGGCGACGCGGTGGAGCTCATGTCTGCCGCCATCCGCGCCTCTTCGCTCGCCGCGACCGGCCGGAGGTCGTCGGTGACGGCCGCCGGTCCCGCGCCGCTTTTTTCACATCAACGACGTCAAATTAGCCCGACGGCGGGGCGCCGCCAGGTCGCTGGGACGGGCGTCACCCGGTTGTCCTGACGGACAAGGACGGCGGTACCAATTGTTCGAATCCCCCCGGCGGGATCAGCGATCCGGTGGCGCGAAACCCGGGTCCCATTCGCGTCCACCGTCGGCATGGTGGGTGCACTTCCAGATCGGCACCGTCTCCTTCAGGCGGTCGATGCCCTCGCGGCAGGCGGCGAACGCCTCGGCCCGGTGGGCGGCGGAGGCGGCGACCACCACCGAGGCCTCGCCGACGGCCACGCGCCCGATCCGATGCACGATCGCCACGCGCGCGCCGTGGCGGGCCCCGGCCTCGGCCGCGATGCGCTCCAGCTCGGCCAATGCCAGGTCCTCGTAGGCGTCGTATTCCAGCGCCTCCACCGCTCGACCCTCGCCCTCGCGTCGGGTGATGCCGACGAACAGCGCCTGCCCGCCGTGCTCCGGGTCGTCCACGGCCCGCCGGACGGCCTCCACGTCGAGCGGTTCACGGGTGAGCGCGATCATCCGCCCGACACCGGCGTGATCAGGGCGACCGTGTCGCCGTCGCGCAGGGCGTGGTCGGCGTCGACCCAGGCGGCGTTCACCGCGTGACGCAGCGCCGCGGGTGCCGGTCCGGGAACCGCCAACGCCGACCACACATCGCTCACGCGCGCATCGGCGGGCAGCGCCAGAGGCACCCGTCGCCGGCCGACGCGTTCTGCGAGCGCCGCGAACAGCAGCACCTCGATTCGCACCGATGCGTCGCTCATCCGCCGATCCTGTTCATCGGCCGCCCCGCATAGCGCCAGTGCGGATCGCTCATCCCGTGGCCGGGGCCCTTGCCCCACACCGCCTCCCGCACGATCTCCTCCAGCTCATCGTCGTCGGCGCCGACCCGCAACGGTCCGCGCAGATCGGTCTCATCCTGAGCGAACAGGCAGGTTTTCAGGTGACCGTCGGCGGTCAGGCGCAACCGGTCGCATTGGGCGCAGAACGATTCGGTGACCGAACTGACGGTCTCGATCATCCGCTCCGGGCGGTCCGCGAAGCGGAAACGCACCCCGGTGTCGGCGGTGTGCATGCGGCCCACCGGCTCCAGCGGCCAGCGTGCGCCGATCATCGCCCGCACGTCGGCGCCGCTGAGCACGTCGACCCGCTCCCAGCTGCGGGCCGCGTCGAGGGGCATCACCTCGATGAACCGCACCACCACCTCGTGCTCGCGGGCAAACTCGGCCAGGGGGAGGATGTCCGCCTCGTTCAGACCGCGCATCACGACCGCGTTCACCTTCACCGGGCGCAACCGTGGTTCGGCCAACAGCGCGTCGATGCCGGCGAGCACGCGGTCCAGGTCGCGCCGACGGGTGATCTGGGTGAAGC
>DAOKZF010000005.1:0-10368 GCA_035325785.1 Miltoncostaeaceae bacterium | reverse complement strand
GACCAGCCCCGGCACCAACGGCTCCAACAGCACCCCGTTGGTGGTCAGGGAGACCTCCTCGATGCCCTCGGTGGCGGCGAACCGGCCGATCAGGTCGACGATGCCGCGGCGCACCAGCGGCTCGCCGCCGGTGACCCGCAGCCGGTCGATGCCCAGGCGGGCGAACAGTTCGACCACGCGGACCAGTTCCTCGTGGCTCAGCAGATCGGTGCGGTGCATCCATTGCTGATGCTCGTGGGGCAGGCAGTAGCGGCAACGCAGATTGCAGCGATCGGTCACCGACACCCGCAGGGCGCGGTGCACCCGCCCGTAGCTGTCGACCAGGCCCTCGGGATGTCCGTCCGCGCTCATCGCGGTGCTCCGATCTGTTCGCCCGATGCCTCCACCGCCCGCGGCGGATGGGCGCCGTCTGTGGGCGGCGTATCCGGGGCGCCGCTCACCAGCCGGGTGCCGGTCGCCTTGAACTCGGCCACCGCCAGGTCGCCCTCCTGCAACCCCAGGCGCTCGAGCGAGGCCACCGTGATCTGCGCCGACCATGCGCCCACCCGCACCCGCGCGCTGTTGCCGATCCTCACCACCGAGTCGATCCGCCCGGCAACCCGGTTCATCGGCGATCCTTCTCCGCCGTGGCGGGTGAGCGCGATGTCCACCGGCTGCACCGCCACCCCCACCGGCCCGCGCATCACATCGGTGGAATGCACGATCGTGCCGTCGTTGAGCACCACGCGTGTGAGGCCCGCCGGCCCGTCCTCGGCGCGCCCCAACACCAGGTTTGCGCCGGTCAGGCGCGCCACCAAGGGGGTCGCGGGGCGCGACACCAGTTCGTCGGCGCTGCCGGCCTGAACGATGACCCCCCGGTCGAGCACCGCCAGCCGGTCGGCCAGCAGCGCGGCATCCTCAAAATCGTGGGTCACCAGCAGGCCGGTCGGACGGAACTCGCGCAGCATCGCGGCCAGCTCGCCCCGCACCCGGTCGCGGGTATCGGCGTCGAGGGCGGAGAGGGGTTCGTCGAGCAACAGCACCCGCGGGTCGCGGGCCAGCGCGCGCGCCAACGCCACCCGCTGACGCTCCCCACCCGACAGGTTCGCCGGGCGCACGTCGGCCAGGTGGGCGATCCCGAAGCGTTCCAGCAGATCGCTCGCGCCGCGGGGCGCGCCGTAGGCCACGTTCGCCGCCACCGTCAGGTGGGGGAACAACGCCAGTTCCTGCATCACCAATCCCACCGCGCGTCGCTCCGGCGCCACCATGATGCGCCGCTCGGCGTCGAACCATACGTGCTCATCGAGCGCGATCCGCCCCGCGGTCGGGCGCTCCAGGCCGGCGATCGCCCGCAGGAGGGTCGACTTGCCGGAACCGGACGGGCCGATCACGGCCAGCGTCTGCCCGGCGAGGTCGAGGGCGACGCGTACGGCGAAAGCCCGCCGCGGAAGATCGATGTCGAGGGTGAGGCGGTGTCGGTCCATGTGGGTATCAGTTTGACGGTGGCCAGAATGAGGGCGCTCACGCCGATCAACAGGACGCCGATGGCGAGAGCGGTATCCAGATCGCGCGACAGCTCGCTGTAGATCGCCAGCGGCAGCGTTTGGGTTTCGCCGGGCAGGTTGCCGGCGAAGATGATGGTGGCGCCAAACTCCCCGATGCCGCGGGCAAACGCCAGCGCCCAGCCCGCGCTCAGCCCGCCGGCGGCCAGCGGCAGCACCACCCGGCGGAACGCGCGCGCCGGGGAGTCGCCGAGCGTGCGCGCCGCGTCCACCAGACGCGGGTCGACCGCCTGGAAGGCGGCGATCGCCTGGCGCAGATAGAACGGCCCGGCCACGAAGATGATCGCCAGCACGACCGCCACCTGGGTGAAGGCGATGTCCAGGCCGATGGCATCCAGGCGGCCGCCGGCCGCGCCGCTGCGTCCGAAGGCCGCCAGCAGGCCGATGCCGGCGACCGCCGGCGGCAACACCAGCGGCAGCTCCACCGCGGTGATCGCCAGGCGCCTGCCCGGGAAGTTCCGGGTGGCCAGCAGATAGGCGGCCGGCGTGCCGACCGCGATGATCAGCGCTCCCGCGATCAGGTTGGTGGTGACGCTCACTCGCAGCGCGTCGCGGGCCACCGGCGAGGTGAGTTGGTCGACCAGCTCCCCGGGGGAGACCCGCAGGATGATCGCCGCCACCGGCAGCAGCAGGTAGGCCAGCGCGAGGGCGGCGGCGCAGATCAGCACGGCGGTGAACGGGTGCCTCATCGCTCGGGCACCGTGAAGCCGAGGGCGGTGAGGGTGCGTCGCCCGGCGGGCGCGCGCAGGGCGCCGATCACCGCGCGGGCCTCGGTGGGCGAGGGGCTCGCGGTGAGGGTCGCGGCGGCGTAGGCGATCGGCGGCTGGGCGGATGTCGGCACCGGGAGCGTGCGCACTCGCGAACCGGCGGCCGCGGCGTCGGTGGCGTACACGATCGCGGCGTCGGCCTCGCCGAGGGCGACCTTGGCGATGATCCCACCGGCGTCCGGTTCCTCGCTGACGACGTTGTCCAGGGCGCCGGTCAGGCCCAGGTGCGCGAGCGCCCGGCGCGCGTAGGCGCCGATCGGCACCGCGTCGGTGCCGACGACCAGGCGCACCCCCGGTCGGGCCAGGTCGCCCACCGCGCCGATTCGGGCGGGATTTGCGGCCGGAACCGCCACCACCAGGCGGTTTCCCGCGATCGTGACCAGCGGGCCGACCAGCCCCTCGGCGTGCAGGCGGGCCGCGATCGCCGGATCGGCCGACAGGAACACGTCGGCCCGGATTCCCTGCTCGATCTGGAAGGCCAACTGGTCGGAGCCACCCGAGCGGACCCGCGCGGTGGGGACGATGCGCGTCGCGGCCGGCGCCAGGGACGCGGCCGCAAGGATCTGCGGCCCGCGGCGGTCGTCGTCGCTCGCGCTCCGCCTCGGCGAAGCGCAGGACCAGGGCGACGCCGATCACCGCGACCGCCACGGCCAACGCGAGCAGCGCGAATGGGCGGGGCCGCACGCGGGGACGGTTGACGCTCATTGTCGGCCGTCCCGCGCCGCGAGCGGCTGCGATGATGGGCCCATGAGTTCATCCGAGACGGGCGAACCGGCCCTCACCCACCTGGACGCCCGCGGTCGGGCCCGCATGGTCGATGTGGCCCACAAACCCCCCCGGGTGCGCCGCGCGGTCGCCGAGGGGCACATTCGCGTGAGCGAAAAGGCGATCGCGGCGCTGTTGGAGGGGCGCACCCCGAAGGGCGACGTGGCCGCGTTGGCGCGGGCATCGGCGATTCTGGCGGCGAAACGGACGCCGGAGCTGGTGCTGCTGGCCCATCCGCTGCCGCTCACCTCGGTGGCGGTCGACATCAGCGTGGACCGCGAGGCCCGCGACATCCGGGTGGAGGTGACCGTGCAGACCACCGCGCGCACGGGCGTCGAGATGGAGGCGCTCACGGCGGTGTCGGTGGCCGCCCTGAACGTGTACGACATGCTGAAGGGCATCGATCCCGCCCAGCAGATCGGGGGGATCCGTCTGGTGGAGAAGGTGAAGGGCGCGGTCGAGGGGTGAGGGTCGCGCTGATCACGGTGTCGGACCGCTCCGCCCGCGGGGAGCGCGAGGACTGCACCGGCCCGACGCTCGCCGAGGCCGTGGCCGCCGACGGGGCCGAGGTCGTTCATCGCGCGGTGGTGTCCGACGATGAGGACGGTCTGGTCGAGCTGTTGAGCGCCCTGGCCGACGGGCGGGTGGTGGATCCGCCGCCCGATGTGGTGATCAGCGCCGGCGGCACCGGCATCGCCCCGCGCGATCGGGCCCCCGAGGCGCTGGAGCGGGTTGCACAGCGTCTGGTGCCGGGCATCGGCGAGGCTCTGCGCGCGGCGGGGCGTGAGCGGGTGCCCACCGCGGCGCTGTCGCGGTCGGCGGCGGGCGTGCGCGGGCGGACGTTGCTGGTGGCGCTTCCGGGGTCCCCGGGCGGCGCGCGCGACGGCTGGGCGGTGCTCGCCCCGCTTGTCGCCCATGTGCGCGACCAGTTGCACGGCGCCGATCACCCGGTCTGAGCGTCCGCCCAGCGGGCGGCGGCCAGGCGCAGATCGTCGGGCGTGTTGAGGTTCGCCAGTGCCCCCCAGCTGTCGTCGATCGTCGCGGCGACGAGCGCCGGGGCGGGCCCGCGCGCGGGGTGGTCGCCCGCCCCGAGCAGTCGTTCCGCCTCGGCGAGGGTCGCGCGGCGTGGGTAGCGGGCGCACAGCGGCTGGATGTGACCGGCGGATCGCCCGACCACCGCGCCCTCGCCGGGATGGGCGAGCAGCGCGTCGAGCAGGGGGGCGGCGAACGGCAGGTCGCAGGCGAGCACGAGCACCCGGTCGGCGTCGACCGCCGCGAGGCCGGTGGCGAGGGCCCCCAGCGGGCCGGCAGGGCCCGGGCGGTCGTGGACGACCGGCGCCGGCAGCGGCCCCAGGGGTGTTTCGGGCCGGGCGACCACCACCACTTGGTGGCAGCGCGCGCCGAGCAGGGCCAGTGCGTGTTGCACCAGGGGGCGGCCGGCCAGATGCACGGCGGCCTTCGGTGTGCCCATGCGCCGTCCGGCGCCGCCGGCCAGCACGATGCCGGCGGGTGCCGGCGCGGACACGGGCCGCCGATCCATCAGAGGTGGCTCGCGCTGAGCATCGTTCCGGCGGGCAGGTCGCCGGCATCGGCCGGCGCGAGGGCCAGCGCGTCGACCAGGGCGAGTGAGCTGACGGCCGCCGAGCCCTGGTGGGCCAGGGGGGTGAGCCCGTCCGGCCCGATCCGGCAACGGACGATCTGGGCCAGTCCCGGACGTTTGGTGAGCGGGACGGTCAGCGGCAGGCGCAGATTCCAACGGGGCGGCGCGCCGAGCAGGGTGCGTCCGAACAGGTGGAAGCAGATCGCCGCCGACACCGGGTTGCCGGGGAGCGCCAGCACCACCTGGCCGTCGCGCGTGCCGATCGCCGTCGGCTGGCCGGGGCGCATCCGCAGACGGTGCATGTGCAGTTGCACGCCGGCGGCCGCGAGCGCCGGGCGGATGTGGTCGTGCGGGCCCACCGAGAGGCCGCCGAGGGTGACCAGCAGCGTCGGCGGTTCGTCGCCGCCCAGCAGCTCGCGCACCGCGTCCTCGGTGGCGGGGCGGTTGTCGCCGACGCGCACCACGGCGCCGATGCGCGCCCCGGCGGCGCGGGCCTGGGCGCAGATGCCGTGGGTGTTCGACTCGTAGATCACGCCGTCGCCGAGGGACGTGCCGGGTTCGGCCAGCTCGTCGCCGGTGGCGAGCACCGCCACCGTGATTCGCGCGTGGCAGGCGACGCGCGCGTGCCCGGCGGCGGCGATCACCCCGACCTCGTGGGGGGTGACGATGTGTCCGGCCGGCAGCACCGGCGCGCCGGCGGCCAGATCCTCGCCGGCGTGGCGCACGTCGTTGCCCGGTGAAATCGGCTGCGCGATATGGATCAGGTCGGCCTCGACCCGCGCATCCTCCTGACGTACCACCGCGTCGGCGCCGGGAGGCAGCGGGGCACCGGTGGAGATCCGCCAGGTCTCCCCGGGCGACAGGGCTCCGGCGCCGGGGCGTCCGGCGGCGCTCTCTCCGCGCAGGCGCAGGGCGCCGGGGGTGTCGGCGGCGCGCACCGCGTATCCGTCCATCGCGCTGTTGGTGAACGGCGGCACCGGGGCGCGGGCGGTGACCGTCTCGGCGAGTCGGCGTCCCGGGAGGTCCGCCAGCGCGACCGCCTCGGTCGGCGCGGTGGGGGCCAGGCGCGCGGCGAGCGCACGTGCCTGTTCGAGGTCCGCCGCGGCCGGAGGGCGGGCGGGGGACATATCAGCGCTCGGGGTGCTGAGCGGTGGTGGAACGCTCCAGTGACACGCAGCAGCGGCCCTCGCTCGGCGGGCCGATCTCCAAGTCGGCGTCGCTCAGGCCGGAGCCCTGCGCCAGGCCGCGGGTGAGGCCGCGATGCATGATGCAGATCAGCTCGCCGCCCGGTTCCCGCACGCGGTCGGCGAACGGGCAGTGCGCCAGGCGCAACGCGCCGGGGCGTCCCGGGATGGTTCGGGGGGTGAAGCCGAGCGCGGTGAACTGGCGGCGCACATCGTCGGCGCCGCTGTCGGGGTGCGCCAGCATGTGACCGTGGCTTTCGCCGAACCGTTCGACGTCCTCTTCGCTGAAATCGTGGTCCTTTGTGAGGCTGCGCACCAGCGCCAGCAGCGTCTGATGCTCGGCGGCGGTCTCGGTGGGATCGAGTCCCGCGAGGGCGTAGCGGGTCGCCGGACGGCCGCGCCCCTTGGGCGGATCGACCCGGGCCTCCACGACCCCGGCGCGCACCAGCGCGGCCAGCTGGGGGCGGACCCCGGTGTGATGGCGCCGGATGCTGTCGGCGATCTCCTGGACGGTCAGCGGGCGGTCGGCACGGTCGAGCACATCCAGCACGCGGCGCACCTGTGCTCCGGATGGGAGGTGACCTCGGGGTCCCGGGCTGGCGGACTCTGTCATCAGCGGTGTCATCGCCTCACCTATTGTACGCGGTAAGTGAGAATAAATCGGACGGTGCGGTGCGCTTGGGTCAGGTGTCCCTGCTCAGCCGCTCGGCGCGCACGAGCGCCTCGTCGGCGCTCAGCCGGGGGGGGGCCGCCAGCCAGCAGGCAACCGGGGCGGCGGTGCGCTCGGAGGCATGCGCGGCGGCGCCCGCCAATTGCAGGATCGCCTCCACCTGCTCGGCCCTCGGTTCGGGCATGCCCAGGGCCTCGGCGAAGCGCGCGATCCATTCCTGACCGGTCATCGGGTCCTCCGGCGGTTGGTGGTCCAAACATCATGGCATGGCGCCGCCCTCGCGCGCGAGGGCGCATTGACCGAGACCCTCCCTGTGGGCGCGGCGCGCTCAGCAGCAGTCGGCGGCGGCGTCCCGGGGCGTCGTTGCGGGTGCGCTCCCCGGGCTCTGCGGCGGTGTTGTCGCCCGGATGATCGCTCCATGAAGGCCATCGGCCACCGCGTGGGTGAACTCGATTGTGGCGTTCTCAAAGCCCGCCTGGGCGAGCAGGGCGAGGTACTCGCCGCGCGCGAGCGCCCCGGCCATGCAGCCCGACCAACTGCCGCGCTCGGCGCGCTCGGCGGGGGAGACTCGGTCCTCGGCCACCACATCGCTGATGCCCAGGCGCCCGCCCGGTGCCAGCACGCGGGCGGCCTCGCGCAGCACCGCGCCCTTGTCGGGCGACAGGTTGATCACACAGTTGGAGATGATCACATCGACGCTGTCGGCCGGCAGGGGGATCTGCTCGATGTGCCCCTTGAGGAAGTGGACGTTGCGCGCCCCCGCGGCGCGGGCGTTGGCCCGGGCCAACGCGAGCATCTCCTCGGTCATGTCCAGGCCGTACACCGTGCCCTCCGGCCCGACCCGCCGGGCCGACAGCAGCACATCGATGCCGCCGCCGGAGCCCAGGTCGAGCACCGTCTCGCCGGGGCGCAGGTCGGCGACCGCGGTGGGGTTGCCGCACCCGAGGCTCGCCAGCAGCGCGGCATCCGGAAGATCGGCGCGTTCGGCATCGCCGTAGAGACCGTCGCCGAACACCGCCGCGGTCACCGCCGACGCGCTGTCGGCGGGGCCGCAACAGGTTGGTCCGCAGCAGCCATCGCCGGCCGCCGCGGTCCGGGCGGCCTCGGCGTAGTGCTCGCGCACCTGCTCGTGCAGCGCGTCATCCATCGGTTCGCTCCTTGGCGGGGCCGCGTCATCCGATTGCGACCCGGTCGGTCGTCAATACGGGGCCATCGTAGGCGGCATCGACGACGGGCGCCCACCACCGCCGGTCACGGGGCGTGGGTCACACTCGAGGACCCGCGACGTCCGGCCCACAGCAGCAGCGCGACGCCCAGGCCGGCGGCGATCAGGGAACCGGCGAAGACCCCGATTTTCGCGGCGGAGACCATGTCGGGCTCGTCGTAGGCCAACTCGCTGATGAACAGCGACACGGTGAACCCGATCCCCGCCAGCGTGCCGACCCCGACCATGTGCGACCAGCGCACGCCACGCGGCAGGGACGTGATCCCCAGGGCGATCGCCAGGGCCGCGCCGCCGGTCAGCCCGAGCGCTTTCCCGACGACCAGGCTCAGGCCCACCGCGACCGCGAGGGGTGTCTCGAAGGCGGCGGTGAGGGCGGCGTGGTTCAGGACGATGCCGGCGTTTGCCAGCGCGAAGATCGGCAACACCACAAAGCTCGACCACGGGTGCAGGCTGTGCTCCAAACGCGTGAGCGGCGACACGGTTTCGCGCGCGAGCCAGGCCAAACGCAGCCAGCGTCCGGCATCGGCCGGTTCTCCCGCCTCGTTCTGGTCATGCTCTTCGAGCAGGCGACGCGTGTGGGCCGTCGCTGCCGTGGGGTCCTGGAAAGGGCGCACCGGGGTCAGCAGGCCGATCGCCACCCCGGCGATCGTGGCGTGGACCCCCGATTCGAAGGTGGCGAACCACACCAGAAAGCCCAGCACGATGTAGGGACCTAGGTTCCGTACGCCCACCCGGCGCAGCGCGAACATCATCCCGAGCCCGGCGAGGGCGCCGGCGAGCCACAGGAACTGGATACCGGCGGTGTAGGCGACCGCCACCACCAGGATCGCGCCGATGTCATCGATCACCGCGACCCCCAACAGGAAGGCCATCAGGGCGGGCGGCACCCGGCGCCCGAGCGCGGCGAGCGCTCCCAGTGCGAACGCCAGATCGGTGGCCATCGGGATGCCCCACCCGGCGGCTTCCGGGCCGCCGCCGCTCAGCAGAAGAAAGATCGCGGCCGGCAGCAGCATGCCGCCGAGCGCGGCGAACAGTGGCAGCAGGATCGCTTGGCGGCTCGACAGCTCTCCGACCGTCAGCTCGCGTTTCACCTCCAGGCCGATCACCAGGAAGAACAGCGCCATCAGACCGTCGTTGACCACCGCCCGCAGGTCTTCGGTGAGTGACCAATCGCCGATCGAGAGGGTCAGCTCACGCGTCCAGAAGGCGTGATAGCCGCCGGTGGCGACGTTGGCCCACGCCAGCGCGATCGCAGTGGCGGCCAACAGGACCAGCCCGCCGGAGATCTCCAGGTGCAGGAAGCGCTGCAGGGGCTGCACCACCAGGCGGGGCACGGCCCGCGAGCTGCGCGACCACGGCATCCGGATGGGCGGACGGGGGTCGGGCGGGGCGGTCATCAGGACTCCGGGTCGGCGAGGCGTGTTGCCGACCAGGCTTCCCGGCGCACCGCGGGGCAGGATAACAGCCGCGGTGCGGCGCCGCGCGGGGCGGTCGGGGCCGGTGTTCGCTGGCGTACAATCCCCGTCCGGGCGCGGGAGAGCGTCCGCCGACGGGGGTCGGCGGGGCCGCGCCGGTGAGCCGCAACCGAAGGTGAGACCCGCATGCCGTCGCTTCGATCCCGCACGGTCACCCATGGCCGCAACATGGCCGGTGCCCGCGCCCTGCTGCGCGCCGCCGGCGTCGCCCGCGAGGATTTCGGCAAGCCGATCATCGCGGTGGCCAACAGTTACACCCAGTTCGTGCCCGGCCACACCCACCTGAAACCGGTGGGCGAGATCGTGTCCGACGCGATCAACGCCGCCGGCGGCATCGCGCGCGAGTTCAACACGATCGCGGTCGACGACGGCATCGCGATGGGCCACGGCGGCATGCTCTACTCGCTGCCCTCGCGCGATCTGATCGCCGACTCGGTCGAGTACATGGTGCAGGCGCACTGTGCGGACGCCCTGGTGTGCATCTCGAACTGCGACAAGATCACGCCGGGCATGCTGAACGCCGCCCTGCGGCTCAACATCCCCACCGTGTTCGTCTCGGGCGGTCCGATGGAGGGCGGCACCGCGGTGCTGGTGGACGGCACCGTGCGCACGCGGGTGAACCTGATCTCGGCGATTGCCGAGGCCGTCGACGACGCGGTGTCCGACGACGACATCGCCCGCATCGAGGAGTCGGCCTGCCCCACCTGCGGCTCCTGCTCGGGCATGTTCACCGCCAACTCGATGAACTGCCTGGCCGAGGCGCTGGGGCTGGCGCTGCCCGGCAACGGCACCGTGGTGGCCACCCATGCCGACCGCGAGAAGCTGTTCAAGCGCGCCGGCCGGCTGATCGTGGAGCTGGCCCGCCGCTACTACGAACAGGAGGACGAGAGCATCCTGCCGCGCTCGATGGGCTTCAAGGCCTTCGAGAACGCGATGACGCTGGACATCGCGATGGGCGGCTCCACCAACACCATCCTGCACATCCTGGCGATCGCCCAGGAGGCCGGCATCGACTTCACGATGAAGGACATCGACCGGCTCTCGCGCGTGGTGCCGCAGCTGTGCAAGGTGGCGCCGAACACCCAGAAGTACCACATCGAGGACGTGCACCGCGCCGGCGGCATCATGGCCATCCTGGGCG
>DAOKZF010000004.1:15446-26171 GCA_035325785.1 Miltoncostaeaceae bacterium | reverse complement strand
CTCGCCGATGCGGGCGCGCGGGTGATCAACGTGAAACTCAAGCTGACCCCGTTGGGCCGTCGCTCGGCCACCCGGCTGAAGGGCGCCACGGCCACGGTGAGGATCACGCTCGGCACGCGCACGCTGGTGCGCCGCCTGCGCATCAACTGAGCGCACACGCCGGGTGGGGCCGCGCCCGCCGCCCCACCCGGCGCTCAGCGGGCGCCCACCATCCGGCCCAGCGCGGCCATCAGCTCGCGGTGGCGCTCCTCGCGCGTGTCATCGTCGGCCCCCAGCACGCAGTGGCGCACATGGTCGTCGACCAGGGCCAGGGCCACCTTGTCGAGGGCGGCGCGGGCGGCGCTGATCTGCTGCAGCACATCGATGCAGTAGCGGTCATCGGCCACCATGCCCTCGATCCCGCGAATCTGCCCCTCGATGCGCCGCAGGCGCTTGAGGATGGCGTCGGTGTGCGCGCCGGCGCTGTAGCCGGGGGCCGGGGGGTGACAGCTGTCAGGAGCGTCCATGGCGGCATATTGACATACTCCCCATGGGTATGCCAAGCTGACGCCGATATACCCCCCATGAGTATGGAGTGCGCGATGAGCGAATCCCAGGAACGCCGCTACACCGTCACCGGTATGAGCTGCGGCCACTGCGAGGCCGCCGTCACGGAGGAGGTCTCCGCGGTGGCCGGCGTCGAATCGGTGACCGTCAGCCTCGAGGACGGCGTGGTCACCGTCACCGGTCGCGGCCTCTCCGACGACGCCATCGTGGCGGCGGTGGAAGAGGCCGGCTACAGCGTTGGCGGCTGAGCGCCCGCGGACGAGCCGACCATGACCGTCGAAACACCGACCGGCATTCCGGGCGAGGACCGCACACTCGAGCTGCCGATCGGCGGCATGACGTGCGCCGCCTGCGCCGCCCGGGTGGAGAAGAAGCTCAACCGCATGGAGGGCGTGCGCGCGAGCGTCAACTACGCCACCGAACGGGCCACCGTCCACTATGACACCGCGCGGGTTGAGCCTCAGGCGTTGGTCGACACCGTGCGGGCCACCGGCTATCGGGCCGAGCTCCCGGCGCCGACGGCTTCGACTCAGGACGAACCGGCGGCCGACGAATCCGAGGGGAATCGGCGAACCGACGACCTGCGGACCCGGCTGGTCGGGTCGATCGCGCTCACCGTGCCGGTGATCCTGCTGTCGATGATCCCGCCGCTGCAGTTCAATCACTGGCAGTGGATTGTCCGGCAGTTGGCCACCCGGGTGGTGATTTGGGGCGGCTGGCCCTTCCATCGGGCCGCGTGGACCAACGCCCGCCACGGGGCAGCGACCATGGACACCCTGGTGTCGCTCGGCACCCTCGCCGCGTGGGGCTGGTCGGTGGTGGCACTGCTGTTCCTCGGGGCGGGCGAGCCCGACATGCGGATGGGCTTCGAGCTGATCGCCGATCCCCACCAGGGGGCCGCCCACATCTACCTGGAGGCCGCCGCCGGGGTCACCACCTTCCTGCTGGCCGGGCGTTACTTCGAGGCGCGCGCCAAGCGCACCGCCGGATCCGCGCTGCGCGCCCTGATGGAACTGGGCGCGAAGGACGTTGCGCTGCTCGGTGCCGACGGCACCGAGCAGCGGGTGCCAATTGGCCAACTGACCGTCGGCCAACTGTTCATCGTGCGCCCCGGGGAGCGCATCGCCACCGACGGCGTCGTGATCGAGGGCACCTCGGCGGTCGACGCCTCGTTGCTCACCGGCGAGTCGGTGCCGGTCGACGTTACCCCCGGCGACCCCGTGACCGGCGCGACCGTCAACGCCGGCGGGCGCCTGGTCGTACGCGCCACACGGGTGGGCGCCGACACGGCCCTGGCCCAGATCGCCCGCCTGGTGGCCGACGCGCAGTCCGGCAAGGCCCCCGTGCAACGCCTCGCCGACCGGGTGTCCGCGGTTTTCGTGCCGATCGTGATCGGCCTGTCGCTGGTGACCCTGCTCTTCTGGCTGGCGCGCGGCGACGGGGTCGGCTACGCCTTCACCGCGGCGGTGGCCGTGCTGATCATCGCCTGTCCCTGCGCCCTGGGGCTGGCCACCCCCACCGCCCTGCTGGTCGGCACCGGCCGCGGCGCCCAGCTGGGCATCCTCATCTCCGGGCCCGAAGTGCTCGAAACCACCCGGGCGATCGACACGGTACTGCTCGACAAGACCGGCACCGTCACCACCGGTGAGATGAGTCTGGTCCAGGTGAGCGTGGCTCCCGGCGTCGAGGCAGATGAGGCCCTGGCGATCATCGGAGCCCTGGAGGACGCGTCGGAACACCCGATCGGGCGGGCGATCGCCGCTGCCGCCCGAGCACGGGGCGCGGCACTCGCATCGGTGGACGATCTGCGCGCCCACGCGGGTCTCGGCATCGAGGGGCGCATCGACGGACGGATGGCGCTGGCCGGACAGCCCGCGCTGCTGGCCGAGCGGGAGATCCCCCTGCCCGAGGAACTTTCGGGCGCCCTCGACGACGCCCAACGGGCCGGTCGCACGGCGATCATTGGCGCGATCGACGGGCGGGCGATCGCCGTCTTCGCCCTGGCGGACACCCTCAAGCCCGCCAGCGCCCGCGCGGTCGCCGACCTGCGCGCGCTCGGCCTGCGTCCCGTGTTGCTCACCGGCGACAACCGGGTGACGGCGCGCGCGGTCGCCGAACAGGTGGGCATCGACGAGGTGATCGCCCAGGTGCTGCCGGCCGACAAGGCGGCGGTCGTGCGCGAGCGCCAGGCCCGCGGAGAGGTCGTGGCGATGGTGGGCGACGGCATCAACGACGCGCCCGCCCTGGCGCAGGCCGATCTGGGCATCGCGATCGGCACCGGCACCGATGTGGCGATCGAGGCGTCCGACCTCACGCTGGTCTCGGGTGACCTGCGCGGCGTCGCCACCGCCATTCAACTGGCACGGCGGACCCTGAGCACCATCAAGGGGAACCTCTTCTGGGCGTTCGCCTACAACGTCGCCGCCCTGCCGCTGGCCGCCGCCGGCTACCTCAACCCGATGGTCGCCGGTGCCGCCATGGCGTTCTCGAGCGTGTTCGTGGTCACCAACTCGCTGCGCCTGCGTCGCTTTTCGCCCGCCCGACGCGCGGCGGGGGAGGCCTGACAGGCGGGGCGGCGGGTTGGCGCGGTTCGTATCATCGAAGGGATGACCATTCTCACAATCACCGAGTTCACCGACCCCGCCTGCCCGATCGCCTTCAGCGCCGAACCGCACCGGCGACGCCTGCAATGGCTCTACGGCGATCAACTCGCCTGGCGCGTGCGGGTGGTGGTGCTCGCATCCAGGGCCGACGATTACCTGGCTCGCGGCTTCACGCTCGACCAACACGCCGCCGCCTACGCGCGCCTGGCGGACGCCCACGGCGTGCCGGGCGGGGGTCGGGGCGCGGCGGGAACTCGGCGACGCGGTCGCCCGCCGGCTGCTGCGCGCCCTGGCGGTGCTCCAGTTCCGGCGCAATCCGCTGGACGAACCGGCCACCATCCGGGTGGCCGCCGAGGCCATCGGCCTCGATCCCGACCGCGCGGTGGAGTGGACCACCGATTCGGATGTCGCGCGCGAGACCGCCGCCGACGCGACGGCCGCGCGCACCCCACCGCCGGAGGCGTTGGCCCAGCCAGAGCGGTTGTCCGCCTGGGATGGAGGCCTGCGCTACAGCTGCCCCAGCTACGAGATCGTGCGCGAGGCCGACGGGGCGCGTCTGATTGCCCCCGGTTGGCAGGAGACACGCACCTACGAGATGGCGATCGCCAACCTCGCGCCGCGGCTCGAGCGCCGAGAGGACGCCGACGATGCGCTCGCGGTCCTCACCTGGGCCGGCGAGCCCCTGGCCACCCGCGAGGTGGCGGCGGTGATGAGCGTCGAGCCCGAGACCGCGCGCGAGCGGCTGCGGGCCGCCGGCGCGCATTTCGCGCCGGTCGCGGCCGACGGTTACTGGACGGCCCCGTGAGCGCGCCCTCCGAGCTGGTCGAGATTGTGGAGCGGGTCTCGTGCGCCGCGATCTGCGACGCGATGATGCGCCGCCATCCCCATCGCGCCCACATCACCGATCTGGTGTCGCCGGCGCCCGAGCGGCGCATCTTCGCCCAGGCGGTCACGATGGCGTTCATGCCCCACCGGGCCGACCGCTTTGCCGACGAGCGTCACGAGTTCGGCCACCTGCTGCTGGAGGCCGCCGGGGACGAGCCGGCGGGCAAGGTGCTGGTGGCCTCCTGCGGCGGATACCCCGACCAGCCGATCGCCGGCGGGAAGAAGCTCTCGCGTCTGGCGAACCTCGGCATGGCCGGCGTGCTCGACAGCGCGCGCCTGCGCGACTTCGCCGAGGTGATCGACCTGGGCCTGGCCGCCTGGGCGAGCGGGGAGACCGTCCGCCAGGCGGGCACCACCATCACCCCCCACGCCGCAAACGTGCCGGTGATCGTCGGCGGGGTGAGCGTGTTCCCCGGTGACTGGGTGGTGGCCGACCGCTCCGGGGCGGTGATCATTCCGGCGGCCGACCTGCGGGACATCCTCGGCGAGGCGGACCGGATCGAGGACCGCGACGCCGAGATCGTGGCCCGAATGCGCGAGGAGGACCGCCGCCGGTTCGCCGGAGGCTGAGGGTGTGGTGGGGCGCCCCAACGAGGCGCCCCGCGGGTACCGGATTCGCTCAGGGCTCCCCGGGCAGCCCCATGATCACCAGGCGCTCCTCGGTCATCGCGCGCACGGCGTAGCGCGGACCCTCACGGGTGTTTCCGCTCTCCTTCACCCCGCCGTAGGGCTGCTGGTCCACCCGGAAGGTGGGCGTCTGGTTGATCGTCACCCCGCCGAAATGCAGCCGGCGGGCCCACCCGAGCGCCGCGTCCGGGCGGGCGGTGAAGATGCCCGCCTGCAGGCCGTAGGGCGAGCCGTTGGCCAGGTCGATCGCCCGATCGATGGTGGTGAACTCGGCCAGCCCCACCACCGGGCCGAACACCTCCTGGCACGACACGCTCATGCTCGGGGTGATGTCCTCCAGCACCGTCGGCGCGATCAAGCCCGCGCTGCTCGTGCCGCCGCAGAGCACCTGGGCGCCCCGGGTGCGTGCCTCGTCGATCCAGGCGAGCACCCGGTCATGCGAGCGCCGGTCGATCACGGGGCCGAGATCGGTGGTCTCATCCATCGGATCACCCACCACCAGCCGCTCGACCGCCGCCACCAGACGTTCGCGAAAGGCGTCCATCACCGCGCGTTGCACGTAGACCCGCTGCACCGAGATGCACGACTGGCCGGCGTGGGTGAATCCGGACGCCGCCACCCGCTCGGCCGCCAGATCGAGGTCGGCGTCGGCACAGACGATCACCGGTGTGGAGTTGCCCAGCTCCAGCGCCACGTGTTTGCGCGGCGCGCGGGCACGGATTCCCCACCCGACCTCGGGACTGCCGGTGAACGAGATCAGCGGCACCAGCGGGTGGTCCACCAGGGCGTTGCCGATCTCGGCGCCCCCGCCGATGAGCACCGCCAGGAAACCCTCCGGCAGCCCGGCGTCGGCCAGCGCCTTGGCCAACAACAGTGCCGAAAGGGGCGTTGAGGAGGCCGGCTTGAGCACCACCGGGCAGCCCGCGGCGATCGCCGGGGCAACCTTGTGGGCCACGAGGTTCAGCGGGAAGTTGAAGGGGGAGATGGCTCCGACCACCCCGATGGGCTCGCGCAGCACGATGCCCAGGTGGCCGCGGCCGGCGGCGCTGCCCTCCATCGGCACCACCTCGCCGGCCAGGGTGCGCGCCTCGGCGGCCGAGAACGTGAGCGTGTCCACACAGCGCGCGACCTCGCCGCGCGCCTGGCGGATCGGCTTGGCCGCCTCCAGGCAGATCGTGCGCGCGAACGACTCGGCGCGGTCGGCCACCAGGCGGGCGGCGCGCTCCAGCACGGCGGCGCGCTCGTGGGCCGGCGGTGGCGGCAGGTGCTCGCGCGCGCGGGCGATCGCCTGTTCGAGATCATCCCCGTCGGCGCGCGCGACGCTCGCGATCAGCTCGTCGGTGTGGGGACTGCGCACCGACAGCTGTTTCCCCCGATCCTGAAAACGCCCGTTGAGGAAGATCCCGGTCGGTTGGGCGGGGTCAAGGGCGGTACTGGCAACGGCCATCGGCACGGCTCCTGGTACGACAGAACGCCCTGCGAGGATACGCCGCCGCCGACGCGATCAGCCCAGGCCGGGCACCCGCCGGGCGAGGGCCGTCGCCGACGGCCAGTAGGTGTCCAGGTTGCTGATCGCCACCCCACCGCGGGACCCCGAGGAGTGGACGATCCACCGTCCGCCCAGGGAGATCGCCATGTGGCTGATCGTGCCGCGTTTGCTGCGCGGACCGGCCGGACCGAAGAACACCAGATCCGCCGGGCGCAGGCGATTCAGGGCCACCCGCTGCGTGGGTCGCTCGAAGGCCATGTCGTCGGCGGTGCGCCCCATCAGCCGTGCGCCGACCGCCATCCGGCGCGCCGGCGGAGCCCCCTTGAACGACCACCAGACCAGGCCGGAGCAGTCGAATCCGCCCACCGCCTGGGCGCCCCACGGCGAGCGCACCCCGGGCCAGTCGCCGCCCCACACGTAGGGGCTGCCCACCTGGGCGAGGGCGGCCTCAACCAGGGATCGCTGCTGCGGGTTCATGCTCGGCAGGCGCAACTCGCCCAGGGCGCGTCCGCGCTCCACCTCCCAGGAGTTCAGGTTGCGCGCCCGCTCGGTGAGATAGGCCAGGTCGCCCAGGGCGATCGGCTGGCGGCGCGCGCGCTCCAGATCCTCGTGCTCGGCCGGGTGGTTCACGACCAAGCCCAGTTCGTGTGCGATCGCCTCCGAGCCGAAATTGCGCGGCAGGCGCATGCGGTTACCGGCGTCGTCGCTCAGTTGGGCGAGCGCCCGGCGGGTCGGCTCCAGGCCCAGCGCGCGCACGGCGGCCAGATGGGCGGCCCAGACGCTCACCGGGGCGCTCCGGTCGCCCCCCGGGGCGGGGCGGTTCGGCGCGATGATGGACAGCGCCAGAGCGAGGTCGGCCTGGGTGGCGTCGCGTCCCAGATCGGCGCCCGCCAAAGACGGCCACAGACCGGCCGCGATCAGGGGTGCGATGTCCGGTCGCAACCAGTTGTAGGCCGACGCGTCGACGGCGGGGGATGCGGCGGGAGCGGCCGGGGTGGCGGGAGCGGCCGGGGGCGAGGGCGCGGACGGAGGTGGCGGCGGTTGGGCGCCGTCCACCGCGCCGGGCGCGCCGAATCCCAGCGCGAGCGCCGCGATCGAGGCGATAAGGGCACGCCGGCTCATGGTGTTCACCATCGGCCATGTGCGGGAAATGCTGTAGAGGGAGGCCGACGAGGTGCAACGGGGCGCTCGGTTTCTGCAACGGGTCCCGCGCATGGTCGGTGTGGCACCATGGGATGAGCGCGGCGCACCGGATGGCGGTCCACGGGCCGGTTGTGCGGCATGCTCGAGCGAGGGGGAGACGATGGAGCGGGGGGATGAGAACGACGGCGCCCTGAAGGAGCGTCTGAGCGCTCAGCAATATGCGGTCACCCAGTGCAGCGACACCGAGCCGCCGTTCACCGGGGTCTACTGGGACCACCACGGTGACGGCGTGTACCGCTGCGTGGTGTGCGACAGCGAGCTGTTCGACTCGCGGGCCAAGTTCGAGTCGGGCACCGGGTGGCCGAGCTTCTGGCAACCGGCGGACGCCGATCGCGTGACCGGACGGGCCGACAACAGCCATCGGATGACGCGCGAGGAGGCGGTGTGCGCCAACTGCGGCGCGCATCTGGGACACGTGTTCCCCGACGGGCCCGCGCCCACCGGCCTGCGTTTCTGCATCAACTCCGCCGCGCTGGACTTCGCGCCGCGGGCCGGCTCCGAGGAGGGGTAGGGCGCCGCCCCTTCTGACGCTCATCGGCCTGCTGGTCGCGTTGGGGATCGGCCCGGGGTCGCCCGCCGCGAGCCCGGCCGGCCACGCGGCGCACCCCGCGCCCAGCGTGCGCCAGCTGGCAGGGCAGCGCATCGTGGTGGGCTTTCCCGGCACGCGGCCTCCCGCATGGTTGGTGCGCAGCATCCGGCGGGGCGACACCGGCGGTGTGATCCTGATGGGGGCGAACGTCGCGAACCGGTCGGCTCTCGCGCGCCTGACCGCCCAACTCCAGGCGATTTCGCGTCCGGCGTCGGTCGATGAGCCGCTGCTGATCATGGTCGATCAGGAGGGCGGCGCGGTGCGGCGCATCGCGGGTCCCCCGGTGCTGAGCGCCGCCCGGATGGGGGCCGGTGACCCGCGCGTCACACGGGCGGCCGGTCGTTCCGCCGGTCGTATGCTGAGGAGCCTCGGCGTGACGGTCGACCTGGCGCCGGTGGCGGACGTGGCCGGCCCGGAGTCGGCGCTGGCGCGCGAGGGGCGGACGTTCGGTCGGCAGCCGCGCCGGGTGGCCCGTCACGCGGTCGCCTTCGCGGCGGGGCTGCGCGCCGCCGGAGTCCTCGCCACGGCCAAACCCTTCCCCGGACTGGGCGCGGCCCGCGTCAACACGGATCAGGCTCCGGTGAGCATCCGGCGATCGGCCGCCGTCCTGCGGCGGGTCGATGCGCAACCGTTCGCCGCCCTCATCGCCCACGATGTCCCCCTGGTGATGACGAGCGCGGCGGTCTATCCGGCCCTCGATCCCGGTCGACCCGCCCTGCTGTCGGCTGCGGTTGTGCGGGGCGAGCTGCGCGGCCGGCTGGGCTTCGCCGGCACGATCATCACCGATGCGCTCGACACGCCCGCCCTCGCGGCGGTGGGCGACGACCGCACGGTCGCGGGGCGCGCGGCCCAGGCCGGGAACGATCTGCTGCTCTACATCGACCCGGTGCGTGGGGCGACGGCGGCCGATGCGTTGGCGGTGGCCCTGGCCGATGGACGGCTCGATCGGCGCGCCGCCCGGGTTTCGTTCGCGCGGGTGATGGCTCTGCGGGCCGGTCGGCCGATCGTCGGCGGCTGACGCTGTCCGTCACCGCGCGCGCTCGCTAGGCTGACCGCGCGCCGGAGTAGCTCAGTTGGCCAGAGCAGCCGCCTTGTAAGCGGCAGGTCAGGGGTTCGAATCCCCTCTCCGGCTCTCGTTCGCCCCGGCGGCCGGGACGCCCGGCCCACGATCGGCGGGTCGTGGGCGGGGACGCGTGCCGGTCAGAACAGCCTGATCTGTTGCCGCGACAGCGTGAATCCGTGGCCGGCCGTGTTGCGGCAGGTGAGGCCGCTGGTGCGCGAGGTGCAGGTGGTGCGCGGGTTGAGCCGCAGTGTCGCGCCGTAGCGCAGGATCCGGGGCGGCCGATTCGGGTCGGGCAGGGTGGTGTCGCTCACGCACAGGCCGCGACCGCGACCGCGCGGGGTCACGGCAAACGCCATGCCCCAGTCGGCGTGACAGGACTTCGGCTTGGGGGGACGGCGACCGACGGAGGTGCGGATGTCGCAGCGGACCATCGTCGCGTCCCCATAGCAGCCGATATTGAGGCTGGGGGTGGCGAAGGCCGTCGCGCCGGCGGCCTGCACGGCGGCCGCGCCGAACAGGCCCGCGCCGACGGCGCTCAGCATGAGGGTGAGGAAGAGGGAGCGAGACATGGGCCGATCCTGTCACAGCATCGGCTCGCCGGGAACCCCAATCGACGGCGGCGAAATACGCCGGTGGGGGTGGGCGCCCCGCTCCCACATTTCGGGCGCCGGGCGTCGGTCCCGGGGCGCCCCGGCGTCCGGTTCAGTCTCCGGCGGTCAGATGCGGGCAGGCGCCGCCGTCGCCGGTCAGCGGCAGGCGCTCCAGCAACTCACCCAACCGGTCGATCTCCTCGGCGGTGAACCGTTCGGTGAACAGGGCCTCGATGGCCGCGATGTGCGTGGCCGCCGTCGAGAGAAGGGTCTCGCGGCCGGCGTCGGTCAACTCGGCGTAGCTCACGCGCCCATCCGAGCGGCAGCCCGCCTTGCACACCAATCCCGCCTGCTGCAGACCGTCCAGCAACCGGGTGATTCCCGACGGGGTCAACCCAACCCGCTGCGCGAGGTCAACCCGCCGCATGCGGCCCTCCTCGGCACCCGCCAGATGGCGCAGGACCTCGAAGTCGGTCACCGTCATGCCGTGGGCGGCCTGCAGGTCGGCGTTGAACGAGCGCGTCAACGCCGTGTGCGCGTGCAGCAGCGCGACCCACGCTCGGGCCGCCTTCGATTGGCGCTCGTTGCGCAGAACCGACGACTCGCCGCCCATAAAACCCACACCCCCATCGGAACGATCTCTCGCACCGTAGCACCATCGCTTCGCCCGCAGACCGCCGGCGCGCGCGTGGCCGTCGGCGGCGTGGATACACTGCCCCCATGAAGATCGCCTCGGATGCGGACCGGCGGCACCTGATGGTCGGGGCGGCGGCCGGCGCGATGGCTACGGTGGTCTGGGCCGCCGTCGAGCCGCTGATGGCCCGTGCGCTGGGTCACCGGTTCACCGATGTGCGCCTGCTGGGTCGGTTCATGGGGCCGCGGCGTGCCTGGCCGGCGCTCGGCCTGGGCGCTCACATGGCCAACGGCGCGCTGTTCGGCATCATGCTGGCTGCGGGAGGGCCACTCGGATTCCGGCGGGTCGCCCGATGGGTCACCGTCGAGACGATCGCCACCTGGCCGCTGATGGCGGTCGCTGACCGGGTGCATCCGGACCGGCGCGCCGGACGTTGGCCGCGCCTGTTCACCTCGCCGCGCGTGTTTGTGCAGGAAGTGATCATGCACGCGGTGTT
>DAOKZF010000004.1:12222-15436 GCA_035325785.1 Miltoncostaeaceae bacterium | reverse complement strand
AAGCCTCCAGCCAAGGAGCGGAGGGCCGATTGTCGCGGCCCTGATCGGGCGAGGGCGCACCCGGTGAGGCCCGAGCCGCCTCGTCGATGGGCGGCGGACGGCGGACCGACCAACCGGGCGGTCGTTCGGATCCTCCTGATCATCATCGGGATGGGGGGGCTGCTCTGGCTCGCGTGGGTATCGCGCGGGGTGCTCACCTGGCTCGCGATCGGAGCCTTCCTCGCCATCGCCATCGACCCGTTGGTCTCGGTGCTGCAGCGGCGTCTGCACCTGCCGCGCAGCGCGGCAATCGCGCTGGTCTACCTGATGGGCATCGGTGCCCTCTCCGGCGCCGTGCTCCTGTTTGTGCCTCCGCTGATCGACGCGGGCCAGCAGCTGGCCGATCAGATCCCCAGTTACGTCCGGCGCCTGCAGGAGTCGGAGCTGGTTCAGCGCTTGGACGCGGAATACGACCTGCTGGGGCGGCTTCAAGATGAGGCCACCGGAACCCTCGAGGGGGTCGCCGGCCCGGACACCGCGGTCGAGATCACCCAGCGCATCGTCAACGGCCTGGTGGCCATGCTCTCGATCGCGGTGATCGCGTTTCTGCTCAGCCTCTATGGCGGACGTGTGCGCCGGTGGGTGCTCGATCAGACCCAGGGCGAGACGCGCCTGCGCCTGGAGCGGATCGCCGACCGGATCTATCGGGTGATCGCCGGGTACGTGGTCGGCGTGGCGCTGGTCGCCGCCACCGGCGGGTTGGCCGCGTACATCTTCCTCAGCGTGCTCGGGGTGCCGTTTGCGCCGCTGCTGGCCTTCTGGGCCGGCTTGGCGTCGTTGATTCCCATGGTCGGCGCGACGCTGGGAGGCATCCCCTACATCACGGTGGCGTTCTTTCAGGGCTGGCCGATCGGCGTGGCGGCGATCGTCTTCCTGATCGTGTACCAGCAGGTCGAGAACAACCTCTTCCAGCCGATCATTCACCGCTTCACCGTGAACCTGAACCCGCTATGGGTGATCCTGTCGGTGCTGGTCGGCTCCCAGGTGCTGGGGTTGGTCGGCGCCCTGGTGGCGATCCCCCTGGGCGGCATCGTCCAGGTGCTGATCCAGGAATGGTGGAGCTGGCGCCGCGGGGAGCCGGTGCACCCGGTGCCCCCCGTCGGGGTGCCCGAGGATGTCGCTCAGGAATCCGGCTGACGCCCGCGCGCACGCCGACGCTCACCATGATCGAGGCCGGTGGGGGGCCGCCGCGGTCGTCTACCATCGACAGGATGGATGAACGCAGCGCCGAGCTGCTGGAACTGCCCGCCGTGCGCGAACGAATCGCGGCGCGCGCGGCCTTTTCCGGCGGCCATGATCTCGCGCTCGCGCTGGCGCCCTCGGCCGATCCGACCGAGGTGGCCGCGCGGGTGGCACAGACCGAGGAGGCAATCCTCCTGCGCGACCTCGGCCTACCCGGGCTCGGCGGAGCGCACGACCTGCGTCCGCTGACCCGCGAGGCCGAACGCGGGGTGACGCTCGAGGCCGATGAGTTGGCGACGGTGCTCGCCACCGTGCGGATCGCGCTCGAGTTGCGCCAGGCGGTGCTCGAGCGGGCCGAGGAGGCGCCGCTGTTGAGCGAACGGCTGCGCCACATCTCCCCGCCGGCGCTCCTGCGGGTGGACGGCGCGTTGGAACGCGCCCTCGATCCCCACGGCGGGCTGCGCGACACGGCCAGCCCCGAACTGGCCCTGGTCCGCCGCCGTCTGGCGAACGCCCGCCGTGCGGCCGCCGACCTGCTGCGCTCGCTGGCGGGTCGCCTGCGCGCCCTCCCGCAGGAGGGGTTCACCACCGAGAGGGCGGGCCGTCCGGTGCTGGCGGTCAAGGCCAACTCCCGTTCCGCGGTGCCGGGGATCGTGCACGACACCTCCGGCTCCGGCTCGACGATCTTCGTGGAGCCCCTCGCCCTGGTCGAGGCGAACAACCACGTGCGAGAGCTCGCGGCCGAGGAGACCCAGGAGGTGAATCGCATCCTGCGGATGCTCACCGCGCTGGTGATCGAGGAGCGCGCGCACATCGACGCGGCCGTGACCGAGCTCGCCCACCTCGACCTCTGTCTGGCCTGCGCCAGCGTGTCGCGTGAATGGGATGGCTGTCGCGTCGAGCCGGGGGGGTCGGTCGATCTGCGCGCGGCGCGGCATCCGTTGATCGACCGCCGGCAGGCGGTGCCGATCGACCTCCCGTTGCAGGGCGTCGATGCCCTGATCGTTTCCGGGCCCAACACCGGCGGCAAGACGGTCGCGCTGAAGACCCTGGGGCTCTGCGCGCTGCTGCACCAATGCGGTCTGCGCGTCCCCGCCCGCAGCGCCGTCCTCCCGGTGTTCGATCGGGTGCTGGCGGATATTGGCGACGCGCAGTCGATCGCCGAGAGCCTGTCGACCTTCTCGGCCCACATCCGACGGTTGATCGCGATCATGGCCCAGACCGGCCCGCGGTCGCTGGTGCTGCTCGACGAGCCGGCGGCCGGCACCGATCCCGATGAGGGGGCGCGTCTGGCCCAGGCGGTGGTGGCCCGCCTGGTGGCCGACGGTGCGCTGGTGCTCGCGACCACCCACCATCCCCGGTTGAAGGAGTGGGCCAGCGAGGCCAGCGGGGCCCTGAACGCCGCCGTCGCGGTCGACCTGCGTAACCTCACACCCCTCTACACGCTCCAACTGGGGGAACCCGGCGCGTCTCACGCCCTCGGGATCGCGGAGGGGCTCGGGTTGGACGCCGAGGTCGTGGCGGCGGCCCGCGCCGCGGCGAGTCCGCAGGAGCGCCGACTGGAGTCTCTGCTCGCCGAGACGGCCGCGGCCCGGGCGGCGGCGCTCGATGAACGGGCGGCCGCCGAGGCTGCGCGCGATGAGGCCGAACGGGTTCGGCGGGCGGCCGAGAAGGATCGGGATGAGCTGCGCCGGCGCCTGGAGCGTTCGCGGGCCGACGCCGCCGCGGCGAAGCATGCCGCGCGCGATCAGGTGGAGCGCGACCTGGCCGGCGCCGTCGCCGAGTTGGCACAGCTGCGGCGTGATATCGCCGCCGCGCGGCGGGAGGAGGCCGCTCGTCAGGCGGCCGCGCAGGTGGCCGAGCGCGAGCATGTGGGCCGGCGCGACCGGCGCTTGGGCGAGGCGTCGCGGCGGGCCCCGGCGGCGCAGCGGGGGGGTCCCCCCGACGCGCCGCCCCCCCCCCCCCCCGGGGGGCCGCCGCCCCACGCGGGGGG
>DAOKZF010000004.1:9616-12212 GCA_035325785.1 Miltoncostaeaceae bacterium | reverse complement strand
GTTCTGCGGAGGACGCGATGGAACCAACCCGCCAGCCGCCGCGTCTCCCACCCCGTGTCATCCTGACTTGAGTTTGGACAAAGTGGGTCCGGCCGGCAACGCGGGGCGGGCCGGGGCGGGGCGTCGCGGCGGGCCGCGGGGGCGCGGCGGGCGCTTCACCCGGACGCGCCGCCCCCGGCCCCCGCGGAGGGACCGCCGCCGCAGGTGGGGGACGCGGTGATCGACACCCTCACCGGGGCCCGCGGCACGGTGGTCACGATCCGCGGAACCACGGCCGACGTTCAGGGAACCGCCGCGCGCCTGCGGGTGCCGCTCGGGCGCTTGGTGGTCGATCCGTCGGCCGCGCGTGAGGCGCAGAGGGCCGCGCGGGTGCGCGCAGCGCGACGCGAACCGGTACCGGACGGGCCGGCGGTGATGCAGGAACTCGACGTGCGCGGCTGGCGCGCCGAGGCGACCCGGGAGGAGGTGCGCCGGCGGGTGGACGCCGCCGCGGTGGCGGGCGTCGACGAACTGCGTGTGATTCACGGACACGGAACCGGGGTCCTGCGCACGGTGGTGCGCGAGGAGTTGGGACGCCATCCGCTGGTCGGCGGTGTCGCCGCCGCGGCGCCCGAGGAGGGCGGCGACGGGGTGAGCATCGCGCGGATCGGCGCGTGATCGCGCGCTGAACGAGCGACGCCCGGGCGGTTGCCCGGGCGTCGTCCCATCATGTGATGTCCGTCGCGACCGCGGCCGCGGGAGGCGCTACGGGAGCGGGAGCTCCTTCAGGCCGCGCAGCACGCCGACGGTCGGCGCCATGGTGCGGAATGCGTCGTCCTTCTGCAGCACACCGACCGTGTAAACGGGGGTCTCCTGCATGCGCGCCAGCATCGACGCGGCGTCGCGCGAGCGCGGAACCGCCTTGTAGGTCGACACCAGGATCGCGTCGTAGGCGCCATCCTTCGCGACCTCGTAGGGCTTCGGCCAGAGGGGCTCGATGATGTCGACGTCCCAGCCGGCCTCCTTGAGGCGCTGCTCGGCGACTTCGGAGCCGGGGAAGCGGACCTTCCCCTCCTTGTTGAGGACCTCGGGGGTCTTGACGGTGACAAAAAGTAGTTTCGGCATGGTGGGGCACGATACCGCCCGCGGCGGGCGAGTGTCGGGTCGCGGCGCGTCGGCGCGGTGAGAGACAGCGTCTCGGATGGGGCCGGGGATGGTCAGCCCATGGGGAGAAAATCGGTTCGCAACGGTCGCCACAAAGGGGGTGGGCCCTGTACATTGGCCACGCCACGCGCTTGGCCGCCCGGTCGAGTGCGTCAGACCATGTTTCCAAGAGTTCATCCCAGGGGGGACGAATGTCCGTAAGCATCCCCGGCAAGTCCTTTTTCCAGGCTGTCGGTGACCGGCGCAGTATTCGCTACTACGACCCGGAGCGGAAGGTCGAGGACTGGAAGATCCAGACCATCCTCGAGACCGCCCGTCGCGCCTCCTGCCAGGGCAACATCAACGCCACCGAGGCGATTGTCGTCGACCGTGAAACCTGCGAACTCTGGGACGAGATCGAGGAGTGCGTCTCCGGTTTCAACGTCCAGATCATCAACCAGAGCTCGCACCTGATCATCTGGCTGACGAACATCAACGCGTGGTACGGCCGGGCCAACGACGGTCTGTCGAGCCTCGCCCTCTCCGGCGCGCTCACCAAGTACCACGGGTGGAACTACGAGTTCACCATGACGCAGACCCTGCCGCGTCTGATGAGCTTCCCCACCGAGCGCACCGAGACCCTGCTCCGCTTCGAGACCGGTCAGGCCGCCGGCGCCGCGACTATCGCCGCCTCCGCGCTGGACATCGGCTCGATCCTGATCGCCTTCGGTCGTAAGCCGGGCGGTCTGGAGAAGGCCTTCGGCCTGCCGCCGCACATGAAGTTCACCTGGGCGCACGCCTTCGGCTACCCGCTCGAGGACATCAAGGCCGGCGGTCAGCGCCCGCGCATCCGTTTCGAGAAACTGTTCCACAAGGACTCCTTCGGCACCCCGTACCACCAGGACGCCGAGGTCACCGAGGCCCTCAAGGCTGCCGGTGTCATCCAGGAGCAGTCGCCGACCGCCGGGCGCGTCGAGGAGATCGACGAGCTGGCCGCCAAGTTCGTCCGTGACTCGGGCGCCGTCGCCTGGCCGGGACGCGAGATCCAGCGCCTGATGGCCGACGACGATTGGGACTTCGGCCCCAACATCAAGGCCCGCGCGGAAGAGGTCGTCGCGGCCGGCAACCTGCCGGACTACCCGGACGAGATGCGCGAGACCTTCACCCGTCTGATGGAAGAGCACGGCATCGACGCGCAGAAGTACCTCAGCTAAACGGCCGTCCGTCCGTTGCTGGACCTGTGGCTCCGTCTCCCGAAAGGGCGACGGGGCCACATGTGTTTCGCGCCGAGGGCGACCGGTCGCTAGGATCAGGGAATGCCCGCTTCCCTCACGCTTCCCTCGCATGCGGTCCTGCGCCGCTTCACCCAAGTCGTCGCCGGCATCGGCGTCATCTGGGGGGCGATCCCGGTGCTCGTCGCCCTCGACGTGCTGGACGAGAACAGCGCGCTGCTGATCGGCAGCGGACGGATCGG
>DAOKZF010000004.1:7540-9606 GCA_035325785.1 Miltoncostaeaceae bacterium | reverse complement strand
GGGGCCTGGGGGTGGCGGAGTTGGTCGCCTGGTTGTGCGCGATCGCCGGCGTGGTGATCGTGATGAACCGCACCGCGCTTGCGGCCGCGCTGATCTTCATTGCCGCGCTCGCCGGCTTCCTCCTGCTGGGCGGTATGTGGATCGGGCCCGGCATCCTTCTGGGAATCGCCGCGTGGTCGGCCCTGTTGGGGATCGACAACCCCTTCGAGGACGAGATGCGCCAGGAGCGGGCGGCCGCCGACGCTCCCGAGGTCTGAGCACCCGGCGCCCGGTCGGGCGCCCACGGCCACGAAGGCGCGCCCGGCAGGATTCGAACCTGCGACCCGCGGATTAGAAGTCCGCCGCTCTATCCGGCTGAGCTACGGGCGCGTGGGGCGCCACGCTAGCGCACCGACTCGCTCATCGACGGCCGGCGACAGCCCTGCGCGCCGGCGCGCGTCCCGTCGCTCGACGACCGGGCAACAACATCGGTGAGGGTGTGCACCGCGCCGGCGGAGCCCGTCAGGGACCGCCGGTTTCCCCCGAACAAGAGGACCAAACCGTGAAGGAGCCCGTGTGAGCACCCGTGATGACATCCGCAATGTGGCGATCGTCGCCCACGTGGACCACGGCAAGACGACCCTCGTCGACGCGATGCTGCACTACGCGGGTGCCTTCCAGGCGCATCAGGAAATCGCCGAGCGAGTGATGGACTCCGGCGATCTGGAGCGAGAAAAGGGCATCACGATCCTGGCCAAGAACACGGCCGTTCGCCACGACGGGTTGAAGATCAACATCATCGACACCCCGGGCCACGCCGACTTCGGCGGCGAAGTGGAGCGCGGACTGCACATGGTCAACGGCGTGTTGCTGCTGGTCGACGCATCCGAGGGGCCCCTGCCCCAGACACGGTTCGTTCTGCGCAAGGCGCTCGAGGCGCGCCTGCCGGTGGTGCTGGTCGTGAACAAGGTCGACCGGCCCGACGCCCGCGTGGCGCAGGTGGTGGACGAGGTCTACGACCTGTTTTTCGATCTGGGCGCCGACGAGAGCCAGATCGAATTCCCGATCGTCTACACCAACGGGCGGGCCGGAACGGCGTCGCTCAGCCCGGACCACCAGGAGGCCGACCTCGCGCCGCTCATGCGCACCCTGCGCGAGCACATCCCCCCGCCCACCTACGACGCCGACGCGCCCCTGCAGGCGCAGGTGACCAACCTGGCGGCATCGAATTTTCTCGGCCGGTTGGCGATCTGTCGCGTCCACTCCGGTGTGATCCGCAAGGGACAGACCATCGCGTGGTGTCGCGCCGACGGCGCCATCCAACCGGCGAAGATCACCGAGTTGTTCGTGACCGAGGCACTCGAGCGCGTACCGGTCGACAGCGCCGAGGCGGGGGAGATCATCGCGGTTGCCGGGCTCCCCGAGGTGACCATCGGCGAAACGCTTGCCGACCTCGACGATCCGCGCCCGCTGCCGGGGATTACCGTCGACACCCCTGGCCGGACGCGACGGCAGCAAGCTGACCGCCCGGATGCTGAAGGAACGCCTCGACCGGGAACTGATCGGCAACGTCTCCCTGCGGGTGGTCGACACGGAGCGGCCCGATGCCTGGGAGGTCCAGGGGCGCGGCGAGCTCCAGCTGGCCGTGTTGGTCGAGACGATGCGCCGTGAGGGCTTCGAGTTGACCGTCGGCACGCCGCGGGTGATCACCCGCGAAATCGACGGGCGCACCTGCGAACCCGTCGAACGCGCCACGATCGACGTGCCCGAGGAATTCGTCGGAGTGGTCACCCAGTTGCTGGCGCTGCGCAAGGGGAGGCTGGAACAGATGGTCAGCCACGGCACCGGCTGGACGCGGCTCGACTACCGGGTGCCCGCGCGCGGGCTGGTGGGTCTGCGCACCGAGTTTCTCACCGAGACCCGCGGCTCCGGGCTGATCCACCACGTGTTCGACGGGTGGGAACCGTGGATGGGGGAGATTCGCGTGCGACCCCGCGGCAGCCTGGTCGCCGACCGGTCGGGCGTCACGACGTCCTTCGCGCTGTTCAACCTGCAGGAGCGCGGCACGCTCTTCGTTTCCCCCGGCG
>DAOKZF010000004.1:571-7530 GCA_035325785.1 Miltoncostaeaceae bacterium | reverse complement strand
GAACAGCCGCTCCGACGACCTCGATGTGAACCCCACCAAAGAGAAGAAGCTGACCAACATGCGTTCGTCGACGGCCGACGAGCTGGTGCGTCTGGTGCCGGCCCGTCCGGTGTCGCTCGACCAGGCGCTCGAGTTCGTGCGCGAGGACGAGTGCGTCGAGGTGACCCCCGCCACGGTGCGCCTGCGCAAGGTCGAGCTGTCCGGCACCGCCCGCGCGAAACGCGCCAAGCGCGTGGCGGCCGCGAGTCAGTGAGCGGGCCGGACGAGACCAGTGTGCGCGCGCGCCGCGAGGCGGTCATCGCCGCGCTGGTCTCGGCCGGGGCCGCGGGGCTGTCCGGTGAGGTGCTCGCGGCACGGCTCGGTTGCTCGCGCGCCGCGATCCACCGTCATGTTGAGGCGCTGCGCCGTGGCGGAACCGAGGTGATCGGCGAGCGCGACGGCTACCGACTGGCCGACGACGCCGATCCGATCGTGGCGAGCGCGATCACCGACCGGCTGCGCCCGCCGGTCGCCGGCCCCCTGCGGTGGCTCGTCGAAACCGGTTCCACCAACGACGACCTGGCGGCCGAGGCGCGCGCCGGCGCGCCCGAGGGCCTCGTGATCGGTGCCGACCTGCAGCACGCCGGGCGGGGCCGACGAGGACGTCGATGGGTGAGCGCGGCGCGCGATGCGCTCCTGTTCTCGGTCCTGCTGCGCCCGGCGGTCGCGCCGGTCGATGCCGGTCTGCTGCCGATCGTCGCCGCGGTGGCCGTCGCGCGCGCCCTGGGGGAGCGGGCGCGGATCGTGTGGCCCAACGACATCCTGATCGACGCCACCAAGGTCTGCGGCATCCTGTGCGAGATGTCGGCCGATCAGGAGCGGGTCGCCTGGGCGTTGGTCGGCATCGGCGTGAACGTCCGCGGGGCGCCGGCGCTCACCGATGCGCGTTGGGCGGCCGGTTCCCTCGCTCAGGCGGGAGACCGGCGCACCCGCGCAGACGTCCTGAGCGCCGCGCTGGTCGAGCTGGGCGACGCCTACCGCGGATGGTTGTCCGACGGGGGGGCCGCCGTCCGAGACGAGTTTGCCCGCCGAGATGCGCTGCGCGGTCGGTCGGTGCGGATCACGCTCGCCGACCACGACATCGACGGCATCTGCGAGGGCATCGACGAGCTCGGTCGCCTGCTCGTGCGCGTCGATGGGCGTCGCAGGGCCCTCGCGTCCGGCGAGGTGACGCGGGTGAGCGGGATCTCTCCTCGGGAGGGCTGAGGGGGCCCGCTCAGGCGTCCCCGCCGGCCAGCAGCGGCCCGCTGCCGCTGACGGCGCGCCGGGATGAGACAATCACCCGGTTGCGTCCGGCGTGCTTGGCCCGATAGAGGGCCCTGTCGGCCTCCGCCAGGAGCGTCGCGGGGGTGTCCCGCTTCCCGGGGCCCTGCACGACGCCGATCGAGGCGGTGACCCGCTCATGGGAATCATGCGTGGCCACGGCGATCGCGAGGCGCAGGCGTTCGGCGACCGCCTGAGCGTCGATGACCTCGGTGCCCGGCAGGATCGCCACGAACTCGTCGCCACCGAGGCGGAACAGGAGGTCGCCGTCGCGCAGATGCGTTTGAAGCACGCGCACGACCGTCACGAGCAGACGGTCGCCCTCCGAATGCCCATGGGTGTCGTTCACCCGCTTGAAGCCGTCCAGGTCGATCGCGAGCACCGACAGCGGCGCGCCGGCGTGGTGGCTGTCGGCGATCAGCAGCGACAGCTCGTGGTCGAGCAGGCGCCGGTTGCGCGTTCCGGTGAGCGGGTCGGTGAGCGATTCGACCCGCTGCTCGCCCAGGAGTCGGAGGTTCGTGCGATTGGTCAGCACAAGCTGCGCCACCGCCAGGGCGCAGGCGACGAAAACGCCCAGGCCCAACCACCCGGCGGGCAACGCGATCAGCCCCACGGCCACCAGGGTCATCACGGCGGGCAGGGCCTCCGTCCACGCCGGCACCAGCGCCTGCGGTCGGGCCGGTTCGCCATGGGGATCGGCGAGGAACCGGTGGCCGGCGAAGGCCCAGAGCCAGGACGAGAGGGCAAACAGCACCCAGGGAACCACATGCTCCGGCGGGTCGGTCGAGAAACGCAGCTCGGCGACGTAGAGGGCCTCACCGGCGAACTCGACCGCCAGCGCAACCAGCACCCAACGCAACCAGGGTGGGCCGCCGCGCAGGCGGGCCACCAGCCACCCGCAGGCGACCAACGCGGTCAGGGCGGCGCCGCAGTAGACCAGACTGCCGCTCGTGTTCAGAGCATCCAGATGGGCACCCAGATCCAACACATCGTTGCCGACGGTCCACGTGAGCGCCCCGAGGGCGACGGCGAGCGTGAGCGCGCTGAGGGTTCCGTGCCAACCGGTCTCGGGTGTGAAGCGCCCGTAGAAACAGACGATCGCCACCAGGATCAGGAGCGAAAACGCGATCCAGCCGATGTCGAGAGCATCCACCGCCTCCTGATAACCCGACCCGCCGAGCTTGCGCAGCAGGTCCGCCCCGTCGGCCGCCGTCCATGCGCTGAACGCGGCCGCAACCGCGATCCATCCGGCCCGCAGGAACCCGGTTGAGCGGCCGGCGGCGATCGCCGCCACCACCAACGCGGCGACGTTGCCCAACTCCTGCGAGAGGGCGATCAGCTGCGGCGCCAGGCCGCCGTGGCCGCCCAGCACCAGCGACAGCGCCCACGCGGCCGCGGTGGCCAGCATGGCGCCGAACAGGAGCGGGCGCAGGTGTCGTGTGAGACGCACGAGACAATTATCGGCAGCGGGTCGGCCGACATACACCCCTCGGTGCACGGTGGCCGGTCGGCCCCCATCGGGCGAGCGCTCCGCTATGCTCCCGCGAGCGCGGGTTCGGCAGTACCCGTCCGATGGTGAACGTAGCTCAGTTGGTAGAGCTCCTGGTTGTGGTCCAGGCGGTCGTGGGTTCGAGTCCCATCGTTCACCCTTTTCGGGTGCCGGTCCCCCTGCGGGTGTGGCGGAACCGGTAGACGCGCTAGGCTTAGGTCCTAGTGGGGTAACCCATGGAGGTTCGAGTCCTCTCACCCGCATCTCACATCACCACACCTGTGCGTCGGGAGAAGGAATGGCGTTGACGGCCGAGGTCACGACCCTCGAAGAGAACCGCGTCCGACTGGACGTGGCGGTCCCTCAGGACGAGGTCCGCAAGCGGATGGACCCCGCGCTGCGCAAGCTGGCGCGCGAGGGTCGCATTCCCGGTTTCCCGGCGGGCCAGGTGCCCCCCGCGGTGGTGCTCCAGCGCCTCGGGCGGGACGCGGTCGCCGAGGAGATGCTCCGTTCGGCCCTGGGCGATTGGTACAACGATGCGGTGACCGAGTCGGGCCTTTCGCCGATCGACGATCCGGAATTCGACCTCGACTCGGTGCCCGAGGAGGGCGAGCTGCGGTTCTCGGCCACCGTCCCCGTGCGGCCGAAGGCGACCCTGGGCGAGTACCGCGGCCTGGAGGTCGGACGGGCGGAACCGGAGGTGCCCGAGGGGGCGCTCGAGGAACAGCTGGAAGCCCTGCGCATCCGGGGCGCGCGCCTCAGCCCGGTCGAGCGGCCGGCCGCCGACCAGGACTACGTGGTGATCGACTTCGAGGGTGCCTCCGGCGGGCGCAAACTGCGGGGCGTCGGCGCCCGCGATTACCTGGCGCAGCTGGGCGGAGGTCGCCTCCTGCCCGAGTTCAACGAGCAGCTGGCGGGGGTGCCCGCCGGGGAGACCGTGACCTTCTCGGTCTCCTACGGTGACGATGACGCGCGCGGCGAGCTGCGCGGACGCACCGTGGACTACTCGGTCACGGTCAAACAGGTCCAGGAGCGGGTGCTGCCCGAGCTGGACGATGACTTCGCGCTCGAACACACCGAGTTCGAGACCATGGACGAGGTGCGGGCCGACATCGAAAAGCGCCTTGCCGAGGCGGCCGAGCAGTCGGTTGACGAGCTTTTCCGGAGGATGGCGATCGACGCCGCCGTCGCCAACGCCACCGTCGAGGTGCCCCAGGTGATGGTCGACCGGCGCGTCGGGGCGATTCTCAACCAGACCGCTCAGCAACTGCCCCAGGGCGTCTCGTTCGAGCAGTACCTGGCCGCGACGAACCAGACGATCGACGGTCTGATCGAGGAACTGCGTCCCGACGCGGAAATGGCGGTCCGGCGCGAGTTGGTGATCGAGGCGATCGCCGACCAGGAGGGCGTCGAGATCAGCGACGAGCAGGTCGAGGAACAGGTCCGTTCCGATGCCGAGGCCACCGGACGGGCGGTCGATCGTCTCCTGCACGAGTTGCGCCACCACGGCGGTTGGGAGACCCTGCGCGCCGACCTGCGCATCAAACGCGCCGTCGAGTTGCTGATCGAGGCATCGAAACCGATCCCGATGGCCCAGGCCGAGGCGCGCGAAAAGCTGTGGACCCCCGAGGCGGAACGCGAAAATGCAGGGGCCGAGGACTCCACGGGGAAGCTGTGGACGCCCGGGGACACCCGCTGAGGTTCCCGTCCGGTCGTCTCCAGGAGCCCCGATGAGCCCCCTGATTCCGATGGTGATCGAGCAGACCTCGCGCGGCGAGCGTTCGTTCGACATCTACTCGCGGTTGTTGAACGAGCGGATCGTCTTTCTCGGGACGCCCGTGGACGACCAGATCGCCAACCTGATCGTGGCGCAACTGCTGCACCTGGAGAGCGAGGACCCCGACAAGGACATCTCGCTGTACATCAACTCGCCCGGCGGTTCGGTCTACGCCGGGCTGGCGATCTACGACACGATGCGGTTCATCAAGCCCGACGTGCAGACCATCTGCTGCGGAATCGCGATGAGCATGGGGGCGCTCCTGCTCGCCGGAGGCGCCGCCGGCAAACGGATGGCGCTGCCGAACGCCAAGATCCTGATCCACCAGGTGTCCAGCGGGTTCCGCGGTCAGGCCTCGGACATCGAGATCCACGCGCGTGAGATCATCGACCTGCGACGACGCCTGGACGGGATCATCGCCGAGCACACCGGTCAGCCGCTGGAGAGAGTCTCCCAGGACACCGAACGCGACTACTTCATGAGTGCCGACGAGGCCCGCGAGTACGGGATCGTCGACCGCGTGATCACCTCTCACTGACACACCGCCGAACAGAAACCCATGGGCAAATCACACGATTCCAACGAGCAGCTCCTGTGCAGCTTCTGCGGGAAATCCCAGCGGCAGGTGAAGAAGCTGATCGCCGGGCCCGGGGGCTACATCTGCGATGAGTGCATCGACCTGTGCAACGAGATCATCGACGAGGAGCTCACCGCTCCGGCCGGGTTCGACGCTCAGGAGTTGCCCCGGCCCCAGGAGATCTACGAGGTCCTGAACGACTACGTCGTCGGTCAGGAGGAGGCCAAGCGCACGCTCGCGGTGGCCGTCTACAACCATTACAAGCGCGTGCACATGATGTCGGAGGGCGATTCCGACATCGAGCTGCACAAGAGCAACATCCTGCTGCTCGGCCCGACCGGCTGCGGCAAGACCCTGCTCGCGCAGACCCTTGCCCGGATCCTGAACGTGCCGTTTGCGATCGCCGATGCGACCGCGCTGACCGAGGCCGGCTACGTCGGCGAGGACGTCGAGAACATCCTGCTGAAGTTGATTCAGGCGGCCGACTTCGACGTGAAGAAGGCCGAAACCGGGATCATCTACATCGATGAGGTCGACAAGATCGCGCGCAAGGCGGACAACCCGTCGATTACGCGTGACGTCTCCGGCGAGGGAGTGCAGCAGGCGCTGCTCAAGATCCTGGAAGGGACCGTCGCCTCGGTTCCGCCCCAGGGGGGACGCAAACACCCCCACCAGGAATTCCTCACGATCGACACCACCAACATCCTGTTCATCTGCGGGGGTGCGTTCGCGAACCTGGAGCAGATCATCGGGCGCCGGGTCGGGCACAAGGGGGTCGGGTTCGCGGCCGATGTGAAGAGCCGCAAGGACCACGATCCGCACGCGAGCTTCAGTCAGGTGCTGCCCGAGGACCTGGTGGACTACGGGCTGATACCGGAGTTCATCGGCCGCCTGCCGGTGATCTCGGCCGTCCACCAGCTCTCGCGCGACGACCTGATCACGATTCTCACCGAACCGCGCAACGCCCTGGTGCGCCAGTACCGGCGCTTCTTCGAGTTCGACGATGTCGACCTGGTCTTCGCGGAGGACTCGCTGGGGGCGATCGCCGATCGGGCGCTCGAGCGCGAGACCGGCGCCCGTGGGCTGCGGTCGATCATCGAGGCGGCCCTCATGAATGTGATGTTCGAGCTGCCCTCGCGCGATGATGTGCGCCGCTGTGTGGTGACGCGCGAGACGATCGAGAAGGGCCTGCCGCCCACGCTGGTCACCGAGGCACGCGATCGACGCGACGCGGCCGGCGGCGAGTCCGCGTGACCGGGGCCACCGAGGGGCGAGCCGGCGAGCGTTTGGTGGTCGCCGAGGTCGAACAGCGCTGGTCGGCGGCCTGGCAGGAGGCCGAGGTCGGCCATGCCGACCCCACGCGCGAGGCGCCCGCGTACAGCATCGCGATTCCGCCGCCGAACGTCACCGGCGTGCTGCACATGGGGCATGCCCTCAACAACACGATCCAGGATCTGCTGATCCGCACCCGCCGGATGGCGGGCGACGAGACGCTCTGGATCTGCGGCACCGACCATGCCGGCATCGCGACCCAGGCGGTGGTGGAGAAGCGCCTGGCCGCCGAGGGTGTGCGTCGGGTCGATCTGGGGCGAGAGCGGTTCGTCGAGCGCGTGTGGGATTGGCGGGCCGAATACGGCGGCAAGATCATCGACCAGCTCAAGCGCCTCGGGTGCACGCTCGACTACACCCGCGAACGCTTCACGATGGACGAGGGCCTTTCGAAAGCAGTGCTCAAGGTCTTCGTGCAGCTTTATCGCGCCGGGCTGATCTACAAGGACAAGCGCCTCGTCAACTGGGACCCGAAATTGCTCACC
>DAOKZF010000004.1:0-561 GCA_035325785.1 Miltoncostaeaceae bacterium | reverse complement strand
CGATGGACGAGGGATATGCCACGGCCGTCGGCCGGGTGTTCGTCGACCTGTATCGCAAGGGCTACATCTACCGCGACCACTACATGGTCAACTGGGACCCGGGCCTCGGATCGGCGATCTCCGACCTGGAGGTCGAGGACCGCGAGGTGGTCGACCGGCTGGTGAGCATCGCGTATCCGCTCAGCGACGGATCCGGCGAAATCGTGGTCGCCACCGTGCGCCCCGAGACCATGCTCGGCGACACCGCGGTGGCCGTGAACCCCGACGACGAACGCTACCGCCACCTGATCGGCAGCACATGCATCCTGCCCCTGGTCGGGCGGGAGATTCCCATCATCGGCGACGCGCACGTGCAGCCGGAGTTCGGCACCGGCGCGCTCAAGGTGACACCCGCCCACTCGATGGACGACTTCGAGATCGGCCGTCGCCACGGCCTGGAGACGGTCGGGGTGATCGGCGAGGATGGTCGGATGACCGCGGCCGCCGGCGAACCCTACGCCGGCCTCACACCGGCCCACTGCGCCCAGAGGGTGCTGAGCGACCTGGAGGATCAGGGCGTCC
>DAOKZF010000003.1:22940-26477 GCA_035325785.1 Miltoncostaeaceae bacterium | reverse complement strand
CCGCGAGGAACAGGGATGACACCCCGGCCACGATCAGCATCGTCACCCGACGCGATGTGCGCCCGATCGCGGGCACCACGAAGGCGTACAGCTGGTAGAGCCACACCGGGATCGCCACCAAGATCGACGCCCAGAAGCACACCTTGAGGGTGGTGAAGAACGGCTCGGTGGGCGAGAGCGTGATCAGCCCGCTGTCGCGGAAGTGCTGCGGGAGCGGACTCTGGAGGAATTCGAGCAGGCGTGGGTGCACCGCGTAGAGGCCCGCGAAGGCCACCACCAAGGCGATCAGGCAGATGATGATGCGCGTGCGCAGCTCGTCGAGATGGTCGACGATGCTGAGCCGCTCATCGTGTCCGGCGCGCCGGACACGCGGGAGGGCCACAGGCGAAAGGGCGGCGGGGCTCAGGCCCCGACGCCGGGGCGCGCCGCGGGTGGCGGCGGCTCATCGCTCACCACGATGCCCTCGAGCTCGTCCGGGGCAGCCTGGGGAACGGCGCTCGCCGTGCTGATGGTCTGGTCGGTCGGGGCCGGCTCGGGGTCCCGCGCCGGGCGATCCGGCGCGTTCAGCTCGCCGCTCACCGCGCCGCGGAACTCCCGCACGCCCCGCCCGAGCGACCGCGCCAATTCCGGCAGCCGTTTGGGCCCGAACACGAGCAGCGCGATCACCACGACGATGATCAGTTGGACGGGGCTGAGGTCAAACATGCCGAGCATCCTTTGTGGGAGCGTGCCGGTGTGCGCTCGACGCCCCGAACGGGCGGGCCACGCACCGACGATCCGCGCTCATGTTAGCGTCAGAGCGTGAGCGAGTCCTCCATGGATGCCGTCGTGCGTCAGATGCGTGACGCGATCCTCGACAACGACCTGAAGATCCTGGCGGCGGTCAACGCCCGCATGGCGTTGGTGGCGCGCCTGGAGGCCTATGCGGCCCAGAACGGGCGCGAGGGGCTCACCCCATCCCGGCGGGAGGGGATGCTGCGCTATGTCAGCGGTGCCAACCGCGGCGCGGTGAGCGACGAGGACCTGCAGGAGTTGTTCACGCTGCTGGCCCGCTTCAGCGAACCGGAGACACCCGACGCGTGAGGTTCACTGGTCGGTGAGGAAGTCCTCGGGGGAGACCTGGTCGAGGAACTCCTTGAAGCGTTCCACCACCTCCTCGGCCTCCTGCTCCTCGTCTTCGTGATCGAACTCGATTCCGTTCTCGGCGATCACGCTGTCGGCGGCGAAAATCGGTGCCTCGGCCCGCACGGCCAGCGCGATCGCGTCGCTGGGGCGCGAGTCGACATCGATCTCGGCGTCCGCGGAGCGGAGGGTGATCAGGGCGTAGAACGTGTTGTCGCGCAGCCCGGTGACCGTGATGCGCGTGACCCGGGTGTCCAACTCGCTCAGGACGTGGGTGAAGAGGTCGTGCGTCATCGGTCGGGGGCTGTCGGAGCCCTGCAGACGCATCAGGATCGCGGCCGCCTCGGCGTGCCCGATCCAGATGGGCAGAAACGTGTTGCCGTTGGCGGTCTTGAGCAGCACGATCGGTTGTTTGCCGACCATGTCGAAACTCACGCCGTAGATCACCATCTCCTGCACGGCGCCTCGCTTTCCGTCGCCGTCGCCGCACGCACCATGGCCAGTATAGGTGGCCGCGTGGCCAGGGCCGACGGGTCTGGCGATCGGCGCGCGCGGCTGCTAGCCTCCCGACTCCGTGAGGCGCGGGCGATTAGCTCAGTCGGTTAGAGCGCATCTCTGATAAGGATGAGGTCCCTGGTTCGAATCCAGGATCGCCCATAGCAGGAATCTCGATGGGAATCGGGTATAGGTCCGCTCGATGAGCACGACGCCGAGCCACTCCAACGGGGCCTCCCCGATCGGCTGTCTGCTCGTTGACGATCACTCGATCGTGCGCGAGGGATTGCGTCGGGTGCTCGCCCAGCATGATGATCTGGTGGTGGTCGGCGAGGCCGCCAGCGGGGAAGCCGCGGTGGCGCTGGTGACGCGTCGGCGCCCCTCGGTGGTCGTGATGGATGCGCGGATGCCGGGCGAGGATGGGCTGAGCGCCACCGAGCGGCTGCGCGAGGCATCACCGGCCACGCGGGTGATCATGTTCACCGCCCACGCCGAGCAGGACCTCCTGTGGGATGCGTTCGAGGCCGGGGCGCAGGGATTCGTGTTGAAGGACTCCGACAGCGAGACGCTGGTGGGCGCCATTCGCCAGGTCGCCGCGGGAGAGCCCTTCGTCGATCCGCGTCTGGGTCCGGGGTTTTTGGAACGCATGGGTCGACCCCGGCGGGGTGGCGTGCTGAGCGCCCGCGAACGGGAGATCCTGCAGATGCTGGCCGACGGATATTCCAACCGTGAGGTCTCCGAACGCCTGGTGGTGAGCGTGGAGACCGTGAAGACCCACGTGAAACACATTCTGAGCAAGCTCGAGGCGGAGCACCGCACTCAGGCCGTGGCGATCGGCATCCGTCAGTCGCTGATCCGGTAACGGCCACGCCCGACGATCCGCCCACCATCGGCGACCGAGTCACGCCCGCCCCGGATGTGACGCTGGCGGCCCTGGCGGAGATCTGCGAGGGCGCGCGCGCGGATGCGCATGAGGACGATCACGCGCTGAGGGCGATGGTCGCACTGCTGGCCGATGCAACGGGCAGGGGGTGTGCGATCTACCGCTGTGAGGAGGCGGGCACCGACCTGCTGCTGGGCGCCCACGGCGGCGAGGGGTCGCCGCCCGCGCCACGGCTGGTCGCGCTCTGGCCGGGCGCGGGACCCGCTTCGGCGGCGGATCGATGCCGGTTGGAGAGCGGCGCGTTGCTGGTTCCCGCCTGCTGGGCCGGGCGGATGCTCGGGGCCCTCTGGCTGGGCGTGGGCGAGGGGGGCGAGCGGACCGTGAGCGCGAGCGCCCCGCTGGTGGGGGCTCATCTGGCCGCGCGCTCGGCGCGCCGGCGCGCCGGCGCTGACGCGACGGCCGCACGCCGACTCGCCGATCGGGACGCGGTGGGCGACGCCCGCGGGCGGATCCTCGGCGCCGGCACCGAGGGTGCCATGCGTGAGGCTCTGGTGCGCGAGGCCGCCGGGTTGATGGGAGCCGATGCGGCTCTGCTGTGCGCGCTGCGCCCCGCCGGTGCCCCGGTGGTGGTCGCGAGCGTCGGCTGGTCGGGCGACCGCACGCCGCCGGCCGTGGTGCGCCTCGCGGCCCCCGCGGCGGGGGAGACCGTCTGGCTGGGTCGCGAGGCCGCGGTGAGGTGGGAGCCGGTGCCGGGTGACGAAGACGAACCGCATGCGCTGGTCGTGGTGCGCCGGGCGGGTCGGCCCTTCGGCGAGGACGACCTGGCCCGTCTGGGTGCCCTGGGGGAGGCGGTGGGTGAGGCGTTCGCCCACGCCCGCCTGGTGACGCGCCTGCGGCGTGAGAGGGGGGAACGGCAGGCCCTGGCCGCCATGGGCCACCGGCCCCGGCAGGGCGTTCCAGCCGGCCGCCGCCCAGGCCCGGTAGGCCTCCTTCCAGCCAGGCGGCATCGTCACCGCCCCATCCCGGAACGGCGTGCC
>DAOKZF010000003.1:8294-22930 GCA_035325785.1 Miltoncostaeaceae bacterium | reverse complement strand
GGTGAACGCCCAGGAGGAGGAACGGCGGCGGGTGGCCGAGAACATCCACGACGGTCCGGTGCAGGAACTGGTCGGGGCGGGGTTGCTTCTGGATGCCCTGGCGCGCGACCTGGGCGCCGGAGCCCCGGACCAGGCCGCCCGGGCATCACGGGCCGCCGGTGCGGCCCGTGATGCCCTGCGGGGGTTGCGTCGCGCGATCCTCGATCTGCACCCGATCGTGTTGGAGGAGCTGGGGTTCGCGGCGGCCATGCGCGGGGCGGTGGAGCGCCTGGAGTGGCAGGGAGCGTCCGTCCGCCTGGATGTTCACGCGGTGGATCTGCTCGATGCCTCCACCAGAACGGTGGCGTTTCGCGTCTGTCAGGAGGCGATGGCGAACGTGTTGCGCCACGCGGATGCGCGCAATGTGACGATCGCGGCCCGACGAGAGGGCTCTCGGGTGGTGATGGAAGTCCGCGATGATGGACGGGGCTTCGACCCGGACAATCCCGAGGGCCGCTTGGCGGATGGGCATCTCGGGATCACCACGCTGCGCGAACGCGCGGCCCTCGCAGGCGGCGATTTGCAGGTGTTTTCACACAAAGGCCGGGGCACGTGCGTGCGGGTCGAGCTCCCGCTGGGCGAGACCGACCGCTAGAGCGCCGCGAGGGTTCAGCCCTCCAGGCGCTCCAGGGCGCGTCGCAGAGCCGACGCATCGGCGAAGCGCAGTTCGACCACCAGCTGCCCGCCCGTCATCGTGCGCACCCGCACCGGGGTGTCGAACGCCTCACCGAAGGCCTCCAACGCGGAATCGCCCAGCGGGGTCGACACGATCGACTCCCGGGAGGAGCGGGGTGGAGCGTCGGCCGCCATGCTCCGGGCCAGCCGTTCGGTCGCCCGTACCGAGAGCCCTTCGGCGACCACCCGCTCGGCCACGCGAACCCGTCGCGCCGGACCGTCGGCCATCAGGATGGCCCTGCCGTGGCCCTCGCTCAGCTCGCCCCGTGTGAGCATGTCCTGCACCGATTCCGGCAATTCGAGCAGACGCACAAGGTTGGAGATCGCGGGGCGACTGCGCCCGAGGCGCTCCGCCAGCTCCGCGTGCCCCTGACCGAAATCCTCGATCAGACAGGCGCAGGCCTGCGCGACGTCGATGGGTGAGAGGTTCTCGCGAACCATGTTCTCCATCAGGGCGAATTCGACGCTCTCGCGCGCGTCGACCGGACGCACGATCGCCGGTATTTCCGCCAGACCGGCGAGCTGAGCCGCCCGCCAGCGCCGTTCGCCGGCGATCAGCACGTGTACCCCGTGCGCGTCGGGCGGACGGACCACCACGGGTTGAAGGAGCCCGTTCGCGCGCAACGAGGCCGCCAGGCCGGCGAGCGCCTCCTGGTCGAAGGTCGTCCGCGGTTGATCGGGGTTCGGAACGATCACATCCGGCGTCAGTTGAACCAGGTGCGGCCGGTCCCCGGAGGCGGCACCCTCGCCCAGCAGGGCGGCCAAGCCCCGCCCGAGACCGCGCCGGTCGCGCGACGGAGACTCAGCCACGGCGGGCAACCTCCTTCGCCACCTCGAAGTAGGCATCGGCGCCGGCGCAATGCGGGTCGTAGCGGATCACCGGCTGCCCGTAGGAGGGCGCTTCGGCCAGGCGAACATTTCGGGGGACCACGGTATTGAGCACCAGTTCGGGAAAGTGGCGGCGCACCTCGCCGATGACCTGGGCGCTCACGCGTGTGCGGGCATCGTGCATGGTCATCAGCATTCCGGCAATCCGCAGTCCCGGGTTGAGGTTCGCCCGCAGAGCGGCAACCGTCTCGGTGAGGCGGGTGAGGCCCTCGAGGGCGTAGTACTCGCATTGAACGGGAACGATCAGCCGTTCGGCCGCCACCAGGGCGTTGACGGTGAGCAGGTCGAGCGAGGGGGGGCAGTCGATGAAGATGTAGCGGTACCGCGCCGCCACGGGCGCGAGCGCCTCGCGCAACAGGTATTCCCGCCCGGTGCGTCCGGGCAGCTCGACCGACGCCCCCGCCAGGTCCGGCACGGACGGGAGCACGTCCAGATTGTCGATCGCACTGGGCACGATCGCCTCGGCCGCCGGCAGACCATCGAGCAACACATCCGCGATGGTCGCGCGATCGGCACCCGAAATGCCCAGACCGCTGCCGGCGTTGGCCTGCGGGTCAAGATCCACCAGGAGCACCGATTCCCCGGCCTCGGCGAGGCAGGCCGCCAGATTCACCGTGGTGGTGGTCTTGCCGACGCCACCCTTCTGGTTCGCCACGGCGTAGATCATCTGTCGACCCCCAGCGGTCGCTTGGCGGCGCGTCCCGGACGGCGCGGGAAGCGTTCCGGGGTTGGGGCGACCTTCCGATACCGGTCCAACATGCGGCGCGCCCCGGGGAAGGGTTCCACACCGAGGGGCTCCTGGCGCTGAAAGCCCAGAATCCGCGCCGCCGCCAGGGCGTGGGCATCCAGTGTGGGATCGGCATCCGCGCTGCGCCACAGAACGGCGGTGCCACCGAGCACCACCAGGGGCGCGGCGAGCTCGAGGGCGACGGCCGGGGCCGCCACCGCACGCACGCAGGCGAGTCGCCACTCCTCGCGGTGGTTCTGAGCGAGTTGCTCGGATCGGTCGGCCACCACTCTGAGGTTAGGGAAGTCCGCCACGCAGCGCATCAGCCACGCGGCCTTCTTCTTCTCGCTCTCCACCAGGGTCACGGTTGCCGAGGTCAGGACGGCGGCCAGCGGCAGGCCCGGAAAACCGCCCCCGCTGCCGATGTCCACGATGGTATCGGCCTCCCGCACCTCCTCAAGTGAGAGGGCGACCAGGCTGTCGACCAGATGGCGATCCAGGGCGTCGATCGGATCGGTGATGGCGGTCAGGTTTTGTTTCTGAGCCAGAAGACGATCGATCAGGGCCACCAGGGAGGCCAGGGTGCCGACGTCCAGGTCCACACCCTGCGCGCGCAACCGGTCGCGCAGGTGGTCGACCGGCGCCGAACGTGCGTCATCCGAAGCGGGTTTCACGTGAAACAGGTGGGTCGGCGTGTCAGCGGCCAGAGGGCGGTTTCACGTGAAACCGCCCTCCCGTGTCCATCCGCGCCTCAGTCGGCGGGCTCAACGATGATCCGCCGGCGCGGCTCCTCGCCCTCGCTGCGGGTGACGATTGCGCTGTTGTCCTTCAGCGCCATGTGGACGATGCGCCGATCGTGGGGCGTCATCGGATCGAGCTCGATCTCCTCGCCGTGCGCCAGAGCCTCCTCGGCGGCGCGGACCGCGAGCTCCCGCAACGCCGTCGCCCGCCGCTCCCGGTAGCCGCCCACGTCGAGCGCCACCCTCAGACGGCCGCCGCCGGCACGGCTGGCGATCTGGGTCAGAAGGTACTGCAGACCATCGATCGTCTCGCCCTGGCGACCGATCAGCACATCCAGGCCATCGCCCTCCAACGCCGCGACCACGTCCGCGTTCTCGTCACCCGCCCCGACCACCACCGTGGCCGTGACACCGACTCCGGCCACCACGGCGTCGAGCGCGGCACGGACCGCCTCGATCACCTCGGTCGCGTTGGGGTCACCCATCGCACTCACCTCTTCTTCCGTTTCTGCCCCGAGCGTGCCTGCCCCGGACGCGAGCGCGGCTGACGGCGCTTCCCGGTACCACGCTGTCCGGGCGGCGTCCCCGTGGCGGACTTCGTCGCCGCGGGATGATCGCCGTCCGATTTCGGATCCGCCTGCGCCGCGTCCTGCACGCCGGCCTCTGCCGTCGGCTCCTCCGGCACGACCACCTCGTCGCCACCGTCCACCACCGCGGCACTCACCGGCAGGGGCGCGGTCCGAGATGAGCGCTTGCTCGCTTGACCCGCCGGCACCTCGGCCAGGTGCATGCCGATCCGATGGCGCATCACCAGCTGCTGACCACAGGTCCACAAGTTGGTCGCCATCCAGTAGACCACCAATCCCGCGGGCACAGGAAAGTTGACCACGAAGATCACGATCACCAGCGGCAGGAACCGCATCATGCGTCGCTGGGAATCGGGCATGTTCGGGGTGGCCGAGAGCTCGGTCGACAGCAGCTGTGTCAGACCGTAGACGGCCAGCAACGGGATGACCGACCCCCAGCCCAACTGCTGGAAATCGATGCGCACGTCCGAAATCAGCCACATGAAGGACAGATCGCCGGCACCCTGCTGCGCCGTTTCCGCGAACTGGCGCAACGTGTAGTACAGGGCGATGAACACCGGCAGCTGAGCCACCAGCGGCAGGCAGGAGGCGAACGGATTGATGTCGTTCTCGCGGTAGAACTTCATCAGTTCTTCCTGCGTCTTGGCGCGATCGCCCTTGTACTTGCGCTGCAGTTCCTTCAGCTGCGGGGCGACCAGCTGCATCTGGCGCATCGAGCGGTACTGCTTGATCACCAGGGGCAGCAGGGCGGTGCGCACCAGGACGGTCAGCACCACGATCGCCCACCCGTAGCTCAGGTGGACGTTGTCGTGGAGAAAGTCCAGCAGCGTGCGAAGCGGTGTTTCGAGAAGCTGAAGCGGGTTCACGAGCGGAATAGCCTCTGGTCGTGCGGATAGTCAACGCCTCCGCGGCTCCACGGGTTGCACCGCAGCAGCCGCCAGGTGGCGAGCACCGTACCGCGCCAGGCGCCGAACTCGCGCACCGCGCCCACGGCGTATTCGGAACAGGTCGGGTGGTACTTGCACCGACGGGGAAACATCGGTGACACATGTCGCTGATAGAAGCGAATCGGTGCGATCAGCAGTCCCCTCACGGGGAATCCTCGCGCCCGGCAACCTTCAGCGCCAATTCGCGCAGGCGCTCCCCGACGGCCGCCGAACCGCGTGTGTCCAGGTACTCGGCGACACCCGGGCGCGCGATCACCACCAGATCGACACCCGGCTCCAGCCGACCCTCGATCTCCCGGAAACGCTCACGCAGCACGCGTTTCACTCGGTTTCGCTCCACGGCACCACCCACCTTGCGCGAGACGGAAAGTCCCAGACGGACCCCCGGATCGTCGTCACGATCCGGTCGCCGAAAGGCATAGACCACCAGGTGGCGATTGGCGCTCGAGCGTCCTCGCCGATAGACCGCGTCGAAATCGCCGGACCGGGTGATACGGGTCCGCCGTCGCGGCGCGGGACCCGAATCGTTCACGCGCCGATCACTCCCGGCGAGCCAACCGCCCGCTCAGGCCGAGAGGCTGGCACGACCCTTTGCCCGCCGCCGCTTGAGGACGGCGCGTCCGGCGCGCGTGCTCATGCGCTTCCGAAAGCCGTGGGTCTTCTTACGCTTGCGCCGGTTGGGCTGATAGGTGCGCTTCACGGGCGCCGCACTCCTGGTCGATACACGGGATCAATCGCGGGCGTGGCCGGACCGGCCGGCTCCCCTGCCGCGCGGGCGGCGAGCATAGCAATCCACCGCCCCGAACGCGCTCGACCATTCATCCACAGGTGTGGAAATCCCTGTGCATAACCCCCGATAATCCGATGACCATCGGATTCGCCGATCGCGGCGAATACCCTCAGAAAACCGACGCGGGCGATTTTCGCCGCATAGTCGATGGTTTGTTATCCACAGGGGTGGGTTCCTCTTTCGATGCTCGACAGCGAGGGTTAGAGTGCCCGCGTCGACATCGTCGTCGCGCGTCCTTCCTCACCGTTCGCGGCCCCTCGGTCACCGGCGCGTGTGCCGGTCATCGGGAACACCGCTCTCCCATCGGCGAGGCCCCGCTCATACGATCGAGCGGTACCCGCCATCTCACTCGGTCCGATCCAACGCCGCCGCGAACCGCGGGATCGGCGCCCGCACCACCCCCTTCCGATCAGGCCCCGCAGGCCGCACCACCACAGCAGCACAGCGAGACGCTGACGGCCGTGACCCGGCCGGACCACCTCGATCCGGCCCACCCGGCACCATCCTCAGCACCCCGGAGTCCACTCATGTCCGCCATCCCCGCATCACAACCCGAACGTGACGTCGTCTGGGAGAAGGTGCGCGAACGGCTTCATGCGACCCTCAACGATCAGACGTTCGCGTTCGCGTTCGCCGGGGCGCGCGCCGTGGAACTGACCGCCGACCGACTCGTTCTGGCCGTCGAAACCGAGCTGCTGCGCCAATGGATCCGCCAGCGCTACCTGCCGCTGGTGCGCGATGCCCTGTTCGAGGTCTGCAACGTCGACCTGCAGGTCGACGTGCTCGTGCGTCCCATCGAATCCGAGACATCCGGCACCGACGCGGGCGCCCCGAACCCACCCCGGGACCAACCGGGACAGCCGACGGCCCCGCTCAACCGGACCCCGGCCCCGACGCCACCGAGCCTGCCGCGCCGCCCGCGCGGTCTGCAACCACGCTTCACCTTCGAGGCCTTCGTCACCGGACCGTCAAACCGGTTCGCTCACGCCGCGGCGCTCGCCGTGGCCGAGGCCCCCGCACGCGCCTACAACCCCTTCTTCATCTACGGCGGGGTGGGGCTGGGCAAGACCCATCTGCTCCACGCCATCGGCCATTTCGCCGCGGCAAACCATCCCGAACTGGCGCTCACCTACGTGTCGGTGGAGACCTTCACCAACGAGTTCATCAACGCCCTGCGCGAAGGCGGGATCAACTCCTTCAAGGACCGCTACCGCAGCACCGACATCCTCCTGATCGACGACATCCAGTCGCTCGCGGGGCGGGAGCAGACCCAGGAGGAGTTCTTCCACACCTTCAACGCCCTGCACGACAGCGGTAAGCAGATCGTCATCTCGTCCGATCGACCGCCGAAGGCGATCGCGACCCTCGAGGACCGGCTGCGCAGCCGGTTCGAGATGGGTCTGATCACCGACGTGCAGCCGCCCGACCTGGAGACCCGCATCGCGATCCTGCAGAAGAGGGTCCATGCCGACGGGTACGAGATCCACGATCCCGAGGTGCTGCCCTTCATCGCCACCCGGGTCTCAACCAACGTGCGGGCGCTCGAGGGGGCCCTCACCCGCGTGGTCGCCCACGGTTCGATCGCCGGGAAGCGCATCACGGTCGAGCTGGCCGACGAGATCCTCAAGGACCTCTTCCCGGCCGGTGAGGGGGGTGTGCGCATCGAGACGGTCCAGAGCGAGGTCTGCCGCTTCTACGGGGTGACCAAGGACGAGTTGATCGGCGATCGGCGCACCCGGCGGATCGTCGGGCCGCGCCAGATGGCCATGTACCTGGCCCGCGAACTCACCGACGCCTCGCTGCCCGCCATCGGGCGCGCGTTCGGGGGACGCGATCACACCACCGTGATGTACGCGGTGCAGAAGATCACCTCGCAGATGGGGGACGAGGGCGAGATCCTCAACGCCGTCCAGGAGCTCACCACGCGCCTGACCGGCCGCGATTCCGCCTCCTGACAACCCTGTGCACGATCCGCGCCGATCATCCCCAGCCTCCACAGCATTCTCCGGCTCGGGACGACCGCCTGAGGACAGCGGGGAGAGATCACTCCGTTTCGGGCCGGTCTTCCACCGTGCACTCCACACCAATTTCATCGTGATATGCAGGCATTTGTGCCACATATCCCCACGGTCCACAGCCCCTATAACCACCATGATGAATCTTCTTTCAGTTCTTTATTCAACGGCGGAGCGACCCGGACTGTGGGCGACGCCCTCATTCGCGTCGTGCGGCATCCACTCCTCGCACCGCGCGATCGGTTAGGGTCGGCGCCGTGCGTGTGAGCTTTCAGAAGGAGGCCCTGGCGGCCGCCCTCACCCTGGCCGGGCGGATCGCCTCGACCAAGAGCACCATTCAGGTGCTCTCCCACGTGTTGGTGAGCGCCCAGGATGGGCGCTGCGAGGTCTCCGCCACGGACATGGATCTCTCGGTGCGCCTGCCGTTGGAGGCCACGATCGAGGAGCCCGGGGCGGTGTTGCTGCCGCGTCTGGCCGGCGACATCGTCCGCTCGATGGGGTCGGGCGAGGTGACCATCGACCATCGCGCCAACGAGGGCGTGTTGGGGCTGAGCGGCGGCGGTTCCTCGTTCTCGCTCAACTGCCTCCAGGCGGAGGATTTCCCCGAGTTGCCCCCCGATGAGGGCGAGGGCATCACGATGCCGGCGGCCGTGGTGGTGGACGCGATCGACCGCGTCGCGCGGGCCGCCTCGCGCGACACCAGCCGACCGGTCCTGACCGGTGTCCACATGAGGATCTGTGCCGAGGGTCTCACCCTGGTGGCGACCGACTCGTATCGTCTGGCGGTGGCGACCGCCCCGTTGGAGCATCCGCCGGCGGATCCGCGCGAGGCCATCATTCCCGCGAGCGCCCTCACCGAACTGGCCCGGCTGGTCGGCGTGGCCAAGGCCGATCAGGTGACGCTCGTGCTCAGCGAGGCGCGGGCCCTGATGCGCGTCGGCGACATCCGCCTGACGTGCAACATCATCGACGGCCAGTTCCCCGACCACCGCCAATTGGTGCCCGACACCTTCGAGCACGAGGTGGTGTTCGACCGTGCGGAGCTGCTGGCGGCACTCGGGCGCATCGCCGTGCTCGCGCAGCACAACACGCCGGTTCGGCTCTCCTTCGGCGAAGGCGAGGTCAGGGTATCGGCGATCAGCGAGCAGGTGGGCGAGGGCCACGAGTCGCTTCCGGTGGCCTTTCGCGGCGATCCGCTCGAAATCGGTTTCAACGTTGAGTTCCTGCGCGCCGGGGTCGACAGCGTGCGCGGCGACGCGCTGCGGTTGGGGCTGATCAGCCCGTTGCGGCCCGGATTGCTGCGCGGCGAGAGCGATGACTTCCGTTATCTGCTCATGCCGATTCGGCTCAACGGTTAGGCCGCCCGCGCCGGCGGCGCGCACCGACCGGTGAACGGCCGGGAGGGCGACGGGTACGCGGTGCGCCGGCTCGAGCTGACGGATCTGCGTATCTGGCGGCGCGTCCCGCTCGAGTTGCCGCGGGGGCTGGTGGTCATCACCGGCCCCAACGGCGCCGGCAAGACCTCGCTGATCGAGGCGATCGTCTTCGGCTGTCTGGGGGTGTCGCCGCGCACCGCCCGCGAGCAGGAGCTGGTGCGCACCGGCGCGTCGGCGGTCCACGTGCGCCTGCTGCTGGAGGGACCGCGGGGTGTCACCGAGCGGGAGATTGGCTTCGCCCCGGGGCGAAGCCGGCGTTTGCGTCGTGATGGGGAACCGGTGCGGTCTCTGAGCGACTGGCGAGCCCGGGTGCTGCTGGTGTTTCTGCCGGAGGAACTGCGCGCGGTGAAGGGCCCCCCGGCGGCCCGCCGGCGGGCGCTCGATCGCGTGTTGGAGGCCGCGGACCCCGCCTTCGCGAGCACGTTGGCCGAGTATCAGCGTGCGACCGCTCAGCGCAACGCCCTGCTGCGGCGCATCCGCTCCGGTCAGGCCGATGAACGGGCCCTCGGGGTCTGGGAGGAGGCGATGGCCCACCGGGGTGCGGCGGTCCCCCCCGCCCCGGCGCCCCGCGCAGCCGCGCCACAGCCCGCGGTTTCCCGCCGGCCCCGGGTCCGCCGGGGCGAGGCGGCCCGGCCCGGTCGGCCGGCGTGGCCGCGCTGCAGCCCGCGTTCGCGCGATGGCTCCGGGAGCTCGGTGGCGGTGCGGACGGTGCCGTGGTGCTGGAGCCCTCTCCGGCGGACCGCCCCGACGGCGATCACGACGCGCTGGCGCGCGCGCTGGCACAGCGGTGGCAGATGGGGCGCGAGCGCGACATTCGCGCGGCGCAGACCCTGGTGGGACCCCACCGGGACGACCTCTGGATCGGACGCGGACGGGTCGATTTGCGGCGGGTCGGCAGTCAGGGGGAACAGCGCACCGCAACCCTGGCGTTACTGTTGGCGGCCAGAGACCATCTGTGTGAACGGGGGCCACGACCGATTCTGCTGCTGGATGATGTGTTGAGCGAGCTGGACCCCGATCGACGCGCCCGCCTGCTGGCGGCCCTCGTCGACGGTGGCCAGACGATCATCACCAGCGCGGATCCGGTCGACGGCGGGCGGATGGATACTCACCCATCGTCGGTGATCAGCGTGCGCGAGGGGATCGTGGATGTCTGAGCGGCGCCCACACCATCCTCGCCGCCATCGGCGTCGCGCCGATCCGGTGCAGGTGTCGGCGATGATGAGCCGCTTCCGGCGCATGTCGGGCGCACCCTCCACGAGCGCGGGATCCCTGCCCGAGTTGGCCGCACTATGGGTGCGGGTGGTCGGCGAACAGGCCGCCGCGCACAGCGAGCCGGTGCGCCGTTCCCGGGCGGGTGTGGTGAGCGTGGTCTGCACCAGCGCCGCCTGGGCCCAGGAGCTCACCTTCCGCCGAGAGGAGCTCCTGGAACGCCTGCGAGATGAGTTGGGCGACGCCTCGGCCCTCACCGGGTTGCGTTTTTCGGTGGCGGATCACGTGGCGGGCGCCCCGGCGCGCGAGGCGAGCGAGCGGACACCACCCCGTCGTGCGCCGCGCCCGACCTCCGCCGATCGACAGGCGGGCGAGCGCGACGCCGAGGGCATCGACAACCGGGAGATCCGGGCGCTGATCGCGCGCTTGGCCGCGAGCGCGCGCGCGCGGGACGCCGGACGTTGACCGACCGGGGAGACGGGGCGGAAAACCCTGCAAAACCCGGAAAGCATCCCAATGACGGCCGCGGTGCGATGGTAGACTTCCTTACCCGTTCTCAGGAGGAACGTGAGCGATCATGCGCCTGACACCGCGTCGGTGACCACCACATACGACGCCGGGGACATCACCGTCCTCGAAGGCCTGGAAGCGGTTCGCCGCCGTCCGGGTATGTACATCGGATCGACCGGACCGCGCGGTCTGCACCATCTCGTCTACGAGGTGGTCGACAACAGTGTCGATGAGGCCCTGGCCGGATACTGCGACCGGGTCGAGGTGACCCTGCATCCGGACGGATCCTGCACCGTGGCCGACAACGGTCGCGGCATCCCCGTCGCGGCGATGGCCGACCAGGGCGGCAAGAGCGCCCTGGAGGTGGTGCTCACCGTCCTGCACGCCGGGGGAAAGTTCGGTGGCGAGGGCTACAAGGTCTCCGGTGGTCTGCACGGGGTCGGCGTGAGCGTGGTGAACGCCCTGTCCAGCAGCCTGACCGCCGAGGTGCACCGCGACGGCGGGCTCTTCCGCCAGAGCTACCGCGTCGGCGACCCCACCGGACCGATCGAGCGGGTCGGCGACACCGACCGCAGCGGCACCACGATCAGCTTCCTGCCCGACGACGACATCTTCGAAGAGCCCGACTTCGACTTCGACACGCTCGCCCAGCGTTTCCGCGAGACCGCCTTCCTCACCCGCGGCCTGGTGATCAAACTCATCGACGAGCGCGGCGAGGGCCGCGAGGTCGAATACCACTACGAGGGTGGCATCGAGGACTTCGTCCGCCACCTGAACAGCGGCCGCGACGCCGTGCACAAAGAGGTTGTCTACCTCTCGACCGAGGGCGAGGAGGGCAGCCTCGAGGTGGCCCTGCAGTGGACCGGCGCCTACAACGAGTCGGTCTACACCTTCGCCAACAACATCAACACCCACGAGGGCGGCAGCCACCTCACCGGTTTTCGCACCGCCCTCACGCGCACGGTCAACGATTACGCGCGGGCCAAGAACATCCTCAAGGAGAAGGACGACAACCTCGAGGGAGGCGACACCCGCGAGGGGCTGACCGCCGTGATCTCGGTCAAGCTGCGCGAACCCCAGTTCGAAGGCCAAACGAAGACCAAACTGGGCAACTCCGAGATCACCGGATTCGTCAACCAGGCCGTCACCCAGGCCCTGGGCGAGTACTTCGAGGAGCACCCCACCGAGGCGCGCGCGATCTGCCAGAAGGCGGTCAGCGCCTCCCAGGCGCGGATGGCCGCCCGGCGGGCGCGGGACCTCGCCCGGCGCAAGGGCGCGATGGACTCCAGCAGCCTCCCGGGCAAGCTGGCCGACTGCTCCGATCGCGACCCGGCCAACTCGGAGCTGTTTCTGGTCGAGGGCGACTCGGCCGGCGGTTCGGCCATCATGGCGCGCCAGTCCAGTTTCCAGGCGATCCTCCCCCTGCGCGGAAAGATCATCAACTCGGAGAAGGCCCGCATCGACAAGGTGCTGTCCAACAACGAGATCCAGGCGATGATCACCGCGATGGGCACCAACATCGACGAGGACTTCGACATCAGCAAGGCCCGGTACCACAAGGTGGTCATCATGACCGACGCCGACGTGGACGGGGCCCACATCCGCACGCTCATCCTGACCTTCTTCTTCCGCCACATGCGGCCCCTGATCGAGGCCGGCATGGTGTACATCGCCTGTCCGCCGCTCTACAAGGTGAAGCAGGGCAACCAGGAGCAGTACATCGAGAAGGAGGCGGACCTCGAGGAATGGTTGCTCGAGCGCAACCTCGGTGACCTGACCCTCGAAGACGTATCCGGGCGCGCCTCCAGCCTCACCAAGGCCCGCTACCAGCGCTTCCAACGCATCCTGAAGGAACACGAAGCCTGGTCGGGCAACCTGCGCGGCACCCACGGCAGCGGGCTGATCGACTTCATTCAGGTCAACGAATTGGTCGGCGCCCAGCCGACCACGCTCGCCGAGCTGGCCGACGCGGTGAGGGCCGCCTCGAACGACCGGGTCACCCTGTCGGTCGAGGGCCAGAACGAGGAACAGCAGACCCTGCAGGCCCGGTCGGTTCAGGCCCGCACCGGTGAGGCGCGCACGGTCACGCTGCCCTTGGCGCTGTTCGCCTCGCGCGAGCTGGCCGGTCTGCGCAATGCGCGCACCCGTCTGATCGAACAGGTGGGCGTGCCGCCGTTCCGGATTGTGCGCGGCGCGCGCAGCCGCAGCGCCGACGACTACGAGGCCCTGCGCGCCGCGGTGCTCGACCTGTGCCGCGAAGGGGTTCAGCTCTCGCGCTTCAAGGGCCTGGGAGAAATGAACAGCGAGCAGCTGTGGGAGACCACGATGGATCCCGAACGGCGGGTCCTGCAACGGGTCACGATGGACGACGAGGTCGCCGTGGGCGACCTGTTCTCGAAGCTGATGGGCGATCAGGTGGAGCCCCGCCGGGCCTTCATCGAAGACAACGCCCGCAGTGTTCGCTTCCTCGATGTCTAACCGGGAGTAGCTGGTGGCAATCGACCGCCACGGGCGGATCGAGTCGCGCGAATTGGAGCGCGAACTCGGCTCGTCGTACCTCGACTATGCGATGAGCGTGATCGTCGGGCGCGCCCTGCCCGACGTGCGCGACGGCCTCAAGCCGGTGCAACGCCGGGTGCTGTTCGCCATGCACGACAAGGGCCTCCAACCGGACCGCCCCTACGTCAAGAGCGCGAACATCGTCGGCACCGTCATGGGTGAGTACCACCCGCACGGCGACGATCCGATCTACGGCACCCTGGTGCGCCTGGCGCAGGATTTCGCCTCGCGTTACCCGCTGGTCGACGGTCAGGGCAACTTCGGTTCGACCGAGTTCGGCGCGGCCGCCATGCGTTACACCGAGGCGCGCCTCACCCGCATCGCCGGCGAGATGCTGCGCGACATCGACGAGGACACCGTCGATGAGGTGCCCACCTACGACGATCGCAAACGCGAGCCGGTGGTGCTGCCGGCGCGCGTGCCGAACCTGCTGATCAACGGCTCATCGGGCATCGCGGTCGGCTACGCCACCAACATTCCCCCCCACAACATCGGCGAGGTGATCGACGCGGTCGTCGCCACGATCGACAACCCCGACATCACCGTCGATGAGCTGATGCACCACGTGAAGGCCCCCGACTTCCCCACCGGGGGGATCATCGTCGGGCGCGCCGGGGTGCGCTCGGCCTACGCCACCGGGCGTGGCCGGGTGGTCGTGCGCGGACGGGCCCACAACGAACCGCTCAAGCACGGACGCAACGCGATCGTGTTCACCGAATTGCCCTACATGGTGAACAAGAGCGAGCTGATCGCGAAGATGGCCGACCTCGCCCAGCAGAAGGTGATCCCCGAGATCTCCGATCTGCGCGACGAGAGTGGGCGCGACGGCGTGCGCGTGGTGGTCGAGCTGAAGCGCGACGCGGTGCCGATGGTCGTTCTGAACAAGCTCTACAAGCACACCGCGGTGCAGAGCACCTTCGGCGTCAACGCGATTGCCCTGGTCGACGGGGTGCCGCGCACCCTCGGCCTGAAGGAGATCCTCGGGCACTACCTCGACCACCAGCGCGAGGTGATCACCCGCCGGTCGCGGTACCGGCTGGAGCGGGCCGAGGCGCGGGCCCACATCCTGGAGGGTCTGCTCAAGGCCCTCGGTTACCTCGACGAGGTGATCGCCCTGATCCGGGCCGCCGCCGACCCCGAGACCGCGCGCAACGGGCTGATGAGTCGCTTCGACCTCACCGAGATCCAGGCGCGGGCGATCCTCGACCTGCGCCTCCAGCGCCTCACCCAGATGGAGGCCGGCAAGATCCAGGCCGAATACGACGAGCTGCAGCAGAGAATCGCCGAACTGCGGGCGATCCTCGGCGACGAGAGCCGCGTGTACGCCCTGATCCGGTCCGAGTTGCTGGAGATCCGCGAACGCTTCGCCGACGACCGGCGCACCGAGATCGTGCCCGGCGAGGGGGACATCGATCTGGAGGACCTGATCGCGGAGGAGGAGATGGTCATCTCCCTCTCCAACGCCGGCTACGTGAAGCGCCTGCCGGTGAGCACCTACCGGGCCCAGCGAC
>DAOKZF010000003.1:0-8284 GCA_035325785.1 Miltoncostaeaceae bacterium | reverse complement strand
GGGCGGGAAGGGGCTGCGGGGTGTCCGTCTCAAGGACGAGGACCACATCGCCCACCTGTTCATCGCCTCGACCCACCACTACCTGCTGTTCTTCACCAACACCGGCAAGGTGTACCGCCAGAAGGTCCACGAGCTGCCCCAGGGATCGCGCGACTCGCGTGGGCGCCACATCGCCAACGTGCTCGCCCTGCACGAGGGCGAGGAGGTCCGGGCCGTGTTCGCCACCCGCGACTACGGCGAGGGCAGGTACCTGGTGCTGGCCACGCGCAGCGGGATGGTGAAGAAGACCGAGTTCGCGGCCTACAACACCGTGCTGCGCGAGACCGGCCTGATCGCGATCGCGCTCACCGACGGCGACGAACTGGTGGGGGTCCAGCTCACCGACGGCGACGAGGACCTGCTGGTGGTCTCGGCGCGGGGCCAGGCGGCCCGCTTCCACGAGAGCGCGGTGCGTCCGATGAGCCGCGACACCCGCGGGGTGAAGGGCATGACGCTCGACGCCGACGATCGCGTGCTCGCCCTGTGCGTCGCGCACGACGAGGAGGACCTGCTCGTCGTCACCGGCAACGGCTACGGCAAACGCACGCCCGTGTCGGATTATCCCCGCAAGGGTCGCCCGACCAAGGGTGTGCGGACCATCAAGGTGACCGACAAGAAGGGCGAGCTGGTCACGGCGCGCCGCGTGCGCGACACCGACCAGCTGCTGCTGATCTCACAGTTGGGTCAGGTGATTCGCATCGAGGTCGACGCGGTCCGGCGCACCGGGCGGTCCACCGAAGGCGTGCGCCTCATGGTGCTGCCCGACGAGGATCAGGTCTGCGGTGTCGCGCGGGTCGAAGAGGGGCCCGAGGATGCGGACGTTCCCGAGGGCGGCACGCCGGCCCAGGCCGAGGTGGCTCAGGACGGACCCGCGTCCGGCGACGCCCCGGCGGGAGAGGATCCCTCCGCGTGAGGTGATGTCCGGGGTGGGGTGCGACGACCCCACCCCGGACGTCCCCCTCAGCCGTTCGGTTGGACCGTCACCACCTGGATGATGTCCAGGGTCGACAGCACCCCCACCGGGCGACCCGAATTCGGCGCGACGACGATCAGGTGGCGGGTGCGCTCGTCGCGCATCTGACGGGCGGCGATGTTCAGCGTCGCATCCGAGGGGATGCTGAGCACCGGCTCGTCGGCGATCTCCGCCAACGTCCCCAGCGCGCCGCCGGCCTCCAGAGCCGCCACCAGGTCCAGGTCGGACAGCACCCCGATCACCGGGGGATCCTCCCCGACGTGTGGGGCATCACCCATCACCGCGATCGCATGGATGCGCTCATCCAGCATCAGGCGCGCGGCGGTCACCACATCGAGGTCGCCGGCGCAGGCCCGGATCGGGGCGCTCATCACGTCCGCCACCCGCCAGTTGGCGAGTTGGGCGGTAATCGGAATCTCGGTCATGGGAGGATCATCCCAGATCGGTCCGCCAATGCCAGAGCGCCCCGGGCGGTCACGGCCCGCTGGCCGCCCGACCGCCCGGGGCGCGACCGCGGATCAGACCGGACGCGTGTCCTGGCCACCCATGTGTTTCAGGAACTCCACCGGGAAGGGCAGGATCAGGGTCGTGGTGCGCTCGTTGGTGCCGATCTCGCTCATCGTCTGCAGAAAACGCAACTGCAGTGCACCCTCCTCGGCGCTGATCACACGGGCCGCGGCGCTCAACTTCTCGGAGGCCTGGAACTCACCGTCGGCGGCGATGATCTTCGCCCGCCGCTCCCGCTCCGCCTCCGCCTGGCGGGCGAGGGCACGCTGCATGCTCTGGGGCAGCTCGACGTCCTTCACCTCAACCACCGACACCTTGACCCCCCACGGGTGGGTCTGCTCGTCGATGATCGTCTGCAGCCGGTCGTTGATCTGGTCGCGTTCGGCCAGCAGCTGGTCCAGCTCCACCTGGCCGAGGACGCTGCGCAGGGTCGTCTGAGCGATCTGGGAGGTCGCGACCAGGTAGTTCTCGACCTGCACGATCGCCTTGGCGGCGTCCAGCACGCGGAAGTAGGCCACCGCGTTCACCTTGACGGTCACGTTGTCGTGGGTGATCACCTCCTGCGGGGGCACGTTCATGGTGATCGTCCGCAGGTCGACCTTGATCGCCTTGTCGATGAAGGGCACCAGGATGAACATCCCCGGCCCCTTGATGCCGATCAGGCGCCCGAGGCGAAAGACCACCCCGCGTTCGTATTCCCGTGCGACCTTGACCGAGGCGAACAGGAAGATCAGGACGACGACGAGGATGATCAGGATGCCGTAGGCGGCCGCCATGGGTCTCTCCCTCCGGTTGCCCGCCGGTCACCGACGACGCGACGGATCTGCCGCGCCACTCTAGCCGCCGCCCCGCGCGCCGGTGCCGCGCCGTCGGCGATCGGCTAGCATCCGGAAACCGTGGCCGATCACCCCGCCCGTCTGCCGGCGCCCACCGACCTCCTGCCGCACCGTCCACCGTTCCTCTTCGTGGACGAGATCCTGGCGCTCGAGCCCGGCGTCTCCGCCCGCGCCCGCTGGTACGTCGACCCCGAGGCCGCGTTCTTCGCCGGCCACTTCCCCGGCAACCCGATCCTGCCCGGGGTCATCATCATCGAGGCGCTCGCCCAGACCGGCGCGCTCGCCGCGCTCGCCGAGCCTGACAGCTCCGGCAAGCTGGCCCTGTTCGCCGGCATCGAGAACGCCCGTTTCCGCCGCGTGGTCCGCCCGGGCGAGGAGTTGATCCTCGAAACCCGTCTCACCCGCCGGCGCGGCCCGCTCGGCTCGGGTGAGGGCACCGCCACCGTCGCCGACCAGGTGGCCTGCACCACCGGGCTCAAGTTCGCGCTGGTCGACGACGAGGGCGGAGCGTGATCGGGGTTCGCTCCGGGTCGCCCCGCCGGGCGCGCCTGGCGGCCCTGGGCGCCCACGTGCCCGAGCGGGTCGTGACCAACGCCGACCTGGAGGCGCTGGTCGACACCAGCGACGAGTGGATCGTGTCGCGCACGGGTATCCGCGAGCGCCGTTGGGCGGCTCCCGAGGAGGCCTCGTCCGATCTGGGCTCGATCGCCGCCCAGCGCGTGCTCGACGCGGCCGGCCTTTCGGCCGCCGACATCGACCTGCTGATCGTCCCCTCGGCCACACCCGACCACATCTTCCCCGCCACCGCGGCTCTGGTCGCCGACCGCATCGGGGCTCGCAACGCCGCCGCGTACGACCTGCTGGCCGCCTGTTCGGGGTTCGTCTACGGGCTGTCTCAGGGTGCGGCGATGATCGAGGCCGGCTTCGCCCAACGGGTGCTGGTGGTGGGCGCCGAGGTGCTCAGCCACGTGGTGGACATGACCGATCGCAGCACCTGCGTGCTGTTCGGCGATGGGGCGGCGGGCGCCCTGCTGGTGGCGGACGACCCCGACACCACCACCGGCTTTCTCGGCTTTGAGATTGGCGCGGACGGCTCCGGGGGATGCGACCTGATCGTGCCGGCGGGCGGTGGGCGCATGCCGGTCGCCCGCATGGGTGCCCCAACGGACGCCTTCCTGCAGATGAACGGCCCCGAGGTCTTCCGCTTCGCCACCCGGGCGATGATCGACTCGGCCACCGCGTTGCTGGAGGCCCTGCGGTTGACGGTCGACGATCTCGACCTGGTGATCGCCCACCAGGCGAACATCCGCATCATCGATCACGCCGCGAACCGTTTGGGGATTCCTCAGGACAGGTTGTTCAACAACCTCGAGCACTACGGCAACACCTCCAGCGCCTCCATTCCGCTGGCGCTCACCGAGGCGCGCGACACGGGCCGCTTGACGGCCGGCGACCTGGTGCTCATGGTCGGCTTCGGGGCCGGACTGACGTGGGGGGCCACCGTGGTGCGCTACGAACCGCTGGAGGTGAACGGATGATCGGCGCGATGTTCCCCGGTCAGGGTGCTCAGGCGGTCGGGATGGGGGCCGAACTGGCGGCTCACTCGCCGGCGGCCCGCGCGACGTTCGCCGAGGCGGACGACGTGCTCGGCTACTCCCTGTCCCAGATCTGTTTCGAGGGGCCGTTGGAACGCCTCACCGAGACCGACATCTGCCAGCCGGCGCTCGTCGCCACCGCCGTGGCCGCCTACCGGGCGGCGGTCGATGCAACCGGTTTCCGGCCCGACCTGGTCTTCGGTCACTCCCTCGGCGAGTACGCCGCCCTGGTGGCCGCCGGGGCGATGGACTTCCCGACCGCCCTGCGGGTGGTCGCCGAACGGGGCGCGGCGATGCGCGAGGCCGGGCGGACCGCGCCGGGCGCGATGCTCGCGGTGCTGGGGCTGTCCGACGAGGAACTGACCGCGCTCCTGGGCGAGGTCGACGGGGTGTGGCCCGCCAACGAGAACTGCCCCGGTCAGGTGGTCGTGTCCGGCACGGTGGACGGCATCGATGCCCTCGAGGCCCTGACCGGCGAGCGGGGGATCCGCAGCGCGCGCCTGCAGGTTGACGGCGCCTTCCACTCGCCGCTCATGACGCCCGCCGCGCAACGTCTGCGTCCGGCCCTCGAGAGCTGGGAGCCCGCACCGCCCGCCATCCCGTTCCTCTCGACCACCACCTGCCGGGTCGAACCGCCGGAGAATCTGCGCGCGGTGCTGCTCGACCAGCTCACCTCGCCGGTGCGTTTCGGACCCGCGGTGGCGGTGGCGCTCGAGATGGGCGTCGACCGGGTGGTCGAGTTCGGCCCGGGCCGCGTGCTGTCCGGCCTCCCAACAGGTCGGCACCCCCGCCGATCTGGCCGCTCTGGAGGTGAACTGATGCCCGTGGCTCTCGTCACCGGCGCCAGCCGCGGCATCGGCGCGGCCTGCGCCCGCTCGTTGGCGAACGCCGGCCACGACGTGGCGATCGGCTATGCGAACGACATCGCCGGCGCCGAAACGACCGCCGCGGCGGTGCGCGCGGCGGGTCGGCGCGCCCACATCCACCGGGCCGACATCGCCGACGAGGCCCAGGCCGCCGAGTTGGTGGAGGCCGCCGAAAAGGAGCTCGGCCCCCTCGACGCGCTGGTCTTGAACGCCGGGATCACCCGTGACGGTCTCGCGGTGCGCATGAGCGCCGACGACTGGAACGCGGTGATCGACACGAACCTGTCCGGCGCCTTCTTCACCGCGCGCCCCGCGCTTCGCGGCATGCTCCGTCGCCGATCGGGCAGCATCGTGGCGGTCTCCTCGATCGTCGGGCTGATCGGCAACGCCGGTCAGGCGAACTATGCCGCCGCCAAGGCGGGCATGATCGGCATGGTGCGGGCGCTGGCGCGCGAGGCCGGCGGGCGAGGGGTGCGCGTCAACGCGGTCGCCCCCGGTTACATCACGACCGACATGACCGCCGCCCTCAACGACGATCAGCGCGCCGGCCTGCTGGCGAGCACACCGCTCGGACGTCTCGGGGCTCCCGAGGATGTCGCCGCCGCGGTCGCCTTCCTCTGCTCGGACGACGCGGCCTTCATCACCGGTGCGGTGCTGCCGGTCGACGGTGGACTGGCGATGTCATGAGCGCGCGCACCCCCGGCCAACGCGTGGTGGTCACCGGTCTGGGCGTCGTCAGCTCGCTCGGCGTGGGCTGGCAGGCGAACTGGCGGGCGGCGATCGCCGGTCAGAGCGGCGCCGCGCCCATCACCGGCTGGGACGTCGAGCCGGACACCGCCAGCACGATCGCCTGTCAGGCGCGCGATTTCGACGTCACCGATTTCATCGAGCGCAAGGCGGCCCGCAGGATGGACCGTTTCTGCCATCTGGCGGTCGCCGCCGGACGGTTGGCGGTCGAGGACGCCGGCCTGAAGATCACCCCCGAGGCCTCCTCGCGGATGGGGGCGATCATCGGCAGCGGCATCGGCGGACTGGACACGTTCACCGAACAGACCCTCGTGTGCGTGGAACGGGGCCCCGATCGGGTGTCGCCGTTCTACATCCCCATGGTGATCGCGAACATGGCCGCCGCCCAGGTGTCGATGGACCTGGGGCTGCGTGGGCCCCTGATGTGCACCACCACCGCCTGCGCCTCGGGCAACCACGCCCTCGGTGATGCGGCCGACGCGATCCGCCTCGGGCGCGCCGACGTCATGCTGGCCGGCGGGGCGGAATCGAGCATCACCCGCCCCGGCATCGCCGCGTTCAACGCGATGCGGGCCCTCTCGACCCGCAACGACGATCCCGCCGGCGCCAGCCGTCCGTTCGACGCCGGCCGCGACGGGTTCGTGATGGGCGAGGCCGGAGCGGTTCTGGTGTTGGAGAGCCTCGACCACGCCCTGCGTCGCGGCGCGCCAATCTACTGCGAGGTGCTCGGCTACGGCCTCACCGGCGACGCCCATCACCTGACCGAGCCGGACCCCACCGGCGTGGCCCCGGCCGCCGCGATCACCATGGCGCTCGACGACGCCGGCATCGCCCCGGAACAGGTCGACTACGTGAATGCCCACGCCACCTCCACGCCGGTCGGCGACAGCAGCGAGGTCCGCGTGTTGAAGCGCGCCCTCGGTGAGGATGTCGCGGCCGGCGTGATGGTGTCGTCCACCAAGTCGATGCACGGCCACTGCCTCGGAGCAGCGGGCGGCATCGAGGGAGCTCTCACGGCGCTCGCGTTGCGCGAGGGGATGATCCCTCCGACGATCAACCTCACCGACCTCGATCCGGAGTGCGCGGGGGTCGATCACGTGGCCAACCAGGCCCGCGAGACGCGCATCTCGGTGGCCCTGTCGACGGCCTTCGGTTTCGGTGGCCACAATGCCACGCTCGTGCTCGCCCGGCTCGACCGCGACGAATGAGCGCCGTGGTGCAGGCGCCCGCCCGGCGTTCGACGCGGGCGACGGTGCATCGTGTGAGCACGCGGATCTACGGGCCGCGTCGCGGCTGTGCGGGCCACTCGTGGATCGCCGAGGAACGCATCGCGATCGGCGGCGTGCCGGTCGGTGACGGGGTGTGGCGGCTGGCCGAGGAGGGGTTCACCCATGTGGTCAACTGCCGCGCCGACCTGCAGACCTGCATATCGCAGGACCTGTGGGCCGAGCGGGCGGTGCTGGGTGCCCACCGAGTGGTGCACGCACCGATGTGGGATTCCGGCAAGCCGCAGCCGGCCGCCCTCTGGGCGCCCGCGGTGGAGTTCGCCGCCGCCGCCCTCGAGGTGCAACCGGATGCCGGGGTGCTCATCCACTGCCAGCAGGGTCGACGCCGTTCGGCGATGGTCGCCTACGGCGTGCTGCGCCTGCGCGGTCACGACCCGGTTGAGGCCTCGCGTCTGATTCTCCATCACCGTCCCCAGGCCGAGTTGGTGCCCGTCTACACCGCCGGTGTCGAGCGCTGGTTGGCGGCGCGAACGGCGCCGCTGCCATAATCGAGCCCATGTCCCGACGCCACATCTCGATTTCCGTCGACCGCCTGAAACGTCGCCCGACCGGCAGCCCCACGCGCAAGCTCCCGGCCGACGACCGCTCCTGCCCGCGCTGTTCCAGCCACTACCGGGCCGAGGAACTGCGGCGCAATCTCGGCGTGTGCGGCACCTGCGGGCACCACTTCGTGGTCGGTGCGCGCGAGCGCATCAACCAGCTGGCCGAGGGCGGGCCATGGCAGGAGCTGTGGCCCCATCTGCGCGCGTCGGATCCGCTGCAGTTCGTCGACCTGGAGCCCTACCCGGACCGGGTGGAGCGCGCCGAACGCAAGGGGAACCACGAGGCGCTGGTGGTGGGCGAGCTGACGATCGGCGGCGCGCGGTGCGTGGTTGCGGCGATGGACTTCCCCTACCTGGGCGGCAGCATGGGCTCGGTGGTGGGCGAGAAGCTTTATCGGGCGGCCGAGCGATGTGCCGAACAGGGGCTGCCGTTGATCGTGGTGACGGCGTCGGGCGGCGCTCGAATGCAGGAGGGGGTGATCGCCCTCATGCAGATGGCCAAGACGGTGGTCGCCTTCGAACTGCTGCGCGACGCCCGCCAGCCGACGATCGTGGTGCTGGCTCACCCGACCACGGGCGGGGTCTGGGCGTCCTTCGCCTCGTTGGGCGACATCACCTTCGCCGAGCCGGGAGCGCTGATCTCGTTCGCCGGCCCGCGGGTTATCGAGCAGACCACCCGTGAGAAGCTGCCGGCCGACTTCGGCCTGGCCGAGACCCAGCTGGCCAACGGGCAGGTGGACGATGTGGTCGATCGACGTGAGCTGGTTGGGCGGATCGCGCGCGTGCTGAGAATCCTCGACCGGCCGCGGGTGATCGAACCGGCGCCGGCGGTCACCTGGGCGCACGACACCGCCGAGCGCGCCGTGAGCGTTGCGCGGGCCCTGCCGGAACGC
>DAOKZF010000002.1:20794-26793 GCA_035325785.1 Miltoncostaeaceae bacterium | reverse complement strand
ACCTACCACACCAGCGACCTGGCGCGCGGCTTCGACATCCCGGTGATCCACGTGAACGCCGATGACCCCGACGCCTGCATCCACGCCGCCCGCCTGGCCGGCGCCTACCGGGCGCGCTACCGGCGCGACATCCTGATCAACCTGATCGGCTACCGGCGCCTCGGCCACAACGAGTTGGACGAGCCGGCCTACACCCAGCCGGTGATGAGCCGCACCATCAAGGCGCACCCGCCGGTCAGCAACCTGTACGCCAAGCAGCTGGTCGACGAGGGCGTGGTCAGCGCGGCGAAGGTCGACGAGCTGATCGCCGACGCCGAGAACCGCATGCGCACCGCGCACGATGCGGTCGTGAAGCCCGGCGAGCCGGGGGAGAGCTCCGACCCGGTGACGCTCAACAGCGACGCCCCGGCCCCGGTGACCGCCATGCCGGAGGAGGAGCTGCGCGAGCTGAACGAGCAGCTGCTGCACGTGCCCGACAGCTTCACCATCCACCCCAAGTTGAAGCCCCAGTTGGCCCGCCGCCGCGAAGCGATGGGCGAAGGGGGCGGCATCGCCTGGGCGCACGCCGAGGCGCTCGCGTTCGCCTCGCTGCTGGTGCAGGGTGTGCCGATCCGACTCACCGGCCAGGACGTCGCCCGCGGCACGTTCAGCCAGCGCCACCTGCAGTTGCACGATGTCGGCGACGGTGAGACCTGGACGCCGCGCACCGGGCGCGTCTACACGCCGATGGCAAATCTGCCCGAGGCGAAGGCCTCCTTCGAGCTGCACAACAGCCCGCTCTCGGAAGCCGCCACGATCGGCTTCGAGTACGGCTACAGCACCGAGGCACCCGAGACCCTGGTGATCTGGGAGGCCCAGTACGGCGACTTCGCCAACGGCGGCCAGACGATGATCGACCAGTTCGTCGTCTCGGGCCGCGCCAAGTGGGGCGAGCGCTCGCGGCTGGTGATCATGCTGCCGCACGGATACGAGGGCAACGGGCCCGAGCACTCCTCCGGTCGCATCGAGCGCTTCCTGCAGCTGGCCGCCGAGGACAACATCCGCGTGGCGAACTGCTCCACCGCGGCGAACTACTTCCACCTGCTGCGCGCCCACGGCCTCACCAGCCGCCTGCGCCCGCTGGTGATCTTCACGCCCAAGAGCCTGCTGCGCGCCAAGAGCGCCTCGTCGCACTTGGCCGAACTGTCCTCGGGCGAGTTCCGCCCGGTGATCGCCGACCCGACCGTCGACGACCCGACGGTCATCACCCGGTTGATCATCTGCTCCGGCAAGGTCGCTCACGACCTCGCCAACCACCGTGAGCGCGCCTCCCAGGAGAACCTGGCCATCGGCCGGCTGGAGCTGCTCTACCCGTTCCCCGAGGAGCGGATCCGCGAGCTGCTGGCGAGCTACCCGAACCTCACCGAGGTCACCTGGGTGCAGGAGGAGCCGCAGAACATGGGCGGATGGACGTTCGTCGCGCCGTTGCTCCAGGAGCTGCTGCCCGAGGGGATCACGCTCGGTTACGAGGGCCGTGGCCGGCGCGCCAGCAGCAGCGAGGGCTACCCGCAGGCGCACGCCACCGAACAGGAGCGCCTGCTGCAGGCCGCCATCCAGGGAGGAACCAACGCATGAGTGACCCGGTCCGCGTCGTCGTTCTCGGAGGGGGGCCGGCCGGCGACGTCGCCGCGCTGCGCGCCGCCCAGCTGGGGGCCGATGTCACCCTGATCGAACGCGACGAGCTGGGCGGCACCTGCCTGAACTGGGGGTGCATCCCCACCAAGGCGCTGCTCGCCACCGCCGACCTGCTGCGCAAGGTCCGCCGCGGTCACGAATACGGCCTGGTGACCGGCGAGGTCGGCGTCGACTTCTCCCGCATGATGGAGCGCAAGCAGGAAGTTGTGCTGCAGATGCGCAACGGCGTGCAGGGTGCCTGCGACCGCAAGGGCGTCACGGTCGTGAAGGGCAGCGGACGGGTCGAGGGTGAGACGGTGGTCGTCGATGACCAGGTCTTCCCCTACGACAAGCTGATCGTGGCGGTCGGCACCGAGCCGTCCGGGCTGCCGGGCTTCGATATGGACCACCCGGCGATGCTCACCTCGAACGAGATCCTCTTCCTGGAGGAAATCCCCGAGAGCCTGGTGATCGTCGGCGCCGGGGTGATCGGCTGCGAGTTCGCCAGCCTGTTCGCCCCCCTCGGATGCCGGGTCACGATCGTCGAGCTGCTGCCGCGCGTTCTGGCCGGCATCGACAAGCGCACCGCCGACCAGTTCCAGCGACTGCTGGAGAAGGACGGGGTGGAGATCCACCTGGGGCGGACCTCCGAGGTGACCGAGTACCGCGACAACGGCGTCACCGTCACCCTGGACGACGGCACCGCGATCTCCGCCGAGAAGCTGCTGGTGTCGGTCGGCCGGCGCTCCCTGGCCTCCGGGATCGGCCTGGAGGAGATCGGTGTCGAGGTGTCCGATCGCGGCATCGTCACCGTCGACGACTATCTGCAAACCGCCAACCCGAAGGTGTGGGCGGTCGGCGACTGCATCGGCGGCATGCAACTGGCGCACCTGGCCTCGGCCGAAGCCGCCCGCGCGATCGAGAACGCCCTCACCGGCGAGGTGCTGCCGATCGACCGCACGGTCGTCCCCAGCTGCATCTACACCCACCCCGAGATCGCTACCGTCGGCCTGAACGCCGACCTGGCGAAGGAACGCGGCTTCACGGTGAAGCTCGGCCAGGCGCGCTTTGTCGGCTCCGGCAAGGCGCTGGGAGAGGGCGAGCCGGACGGCTACGCCCAGTTGGTGATGGATCAGGAGACCGGCCTGCTGTTGGGCGCCACGATCATGGGTGTCCACGCGGTCGAGATGATCCACGAGGTCGGGGTCGCGATTTCCGCCGGCCTCTCGGTGCACGAGCTGGGCGACGTGATCCACGCGCACCCGACGGTGAGCGAGATGGTCATGGATGCCTCCCACCAGGCCCTCGGCATCGCCCCGTACCTTTCGTAGTCTCGGCCCGGTCGCGCTGGCGCCCCTGGAGGCGGTGGCGCGACCGGTCGGCCTGCTGCGGGCCCTGAGACCCGACGACGACCCGATCGTCTCGTGGTCGACGGTGGCGACCCCGGCGCTGGTGCTCGGGCGCAGCGCCCGCGCCACGCCGATCGACATGCGGGTCGCCGAACGCGCGGGCGTCACGGTGGTGCGGCGCACCAGCGGCGGCGGCCCGGTGCTGTGGGACCACGACCTCATCGCCCTGGATGTGGTGCTCCCGCCCGGGCATCCGCTGGCGCCCGCGGATGTGGTCGAGACCTACCGTTGGCTCGGCGAGGCGATCGCCGGCGCTCTCGAGGCGCTCGGCGCGCCGCGGGTGGAGGTGGTCGCCATCGCGGATGCGCGACACGCGGCCCGCGCCCCCGGGGCGGCCGCCGACGCCTGTTACGGGGGCATCTCCCCCTTCGAGGTGCTGGTCGACGGACGCAAGGTGGTCGGACTCTCCCAGGCCCGGCACCAACCGGGCACGCTGCTGCAGGCCGGCATTGTGCTGAAGCTCGACGCCCGGCTGTTGAGCGATCTCATGGGACGCGATGAGCCGTTCGCCGCCGCCCTGGCGAATCACGCCGCCGGCCTGGGCGAATGGCTTCCCGCCGTGACGGCAGGTGATCTGATCGAGGCGGTGAACACCCAGATCGTGGAACGCGGCGGACATTCCCTGATCTTGAGCGACCCGACGACGGTCGAACGGGCGGCGATCGTCGCCGCGACACGGGAAATCGCGCTCCTGCGGACCTGACGGTGAGCGGGCGCATGTCCGGATTCCGCCAACGATATGTGGTGCTGCTGGCCGCCCTGTGCGCGCTCGTCGCGATCGCCGCCGTCGGCGAGGCCGTCCGGTCGAACGATGGGCCCGCCGGCGTCACCACCGGGACGACGGGGACAACCGCGCCGAGCGGCGACGTGCCGGCGGGAGTGTCGCCGCTCACCGTCGCGGCGGCCGGAGACACGATGATGGGCAGCCCGCCCTACGGGGTGCCGCCCGACGACGGGGCCGGAGTGTTCGCCGGTGTCCCTCGGGGGGCCCTCAGGGCCGATGTTTCGCTGGTGAATCTGGAGGGCACCCTCTCCGAGGGGGCCGGCTCGAAGTGCGGTGAGGATTCCGAGTCGTGCTTCGCCTTCCAGACGCCCCCCGCGTTCGCGCCCCGCCTGAAGGAGGCCGGGTTCACGGTCGCCAACCTGGCCAACAACCACAGCAACGACTTCGGCCCCGACGGGCGCGACCAGACGGTCGCCGCGCTGACGGGTGCGGGCCTGCAGGTCACCGGTCTGGCGGGCACCACGACCCTCATCAGGGTGAAGGATCACACGGTCGCCGTGCTCGGCTTCGCCCCCTATGAGTGGGCGGATCCCCTGCTGGACACGGCGGCGGCCGCCGAACGCGTGCGCCAGGCGGACGCTCGGGCGGACCTGGTGATCGTGACCTTCCACGGTGGGGCCGAGGGGGCCGACGCCGCCACCACCCCGCAGGGATCCGAGGAGTATCTGGGGGAGCCGCGCGGGGACGCGCGCGCGTTCACCCATGCGGTCGTCGACGCGGGAGCCGACCTGGTGATCGGACACGGGCCGCATGTGCTGCGCGGCATGGAGGTCTACCGCGACCGCCTGATCGCCCACAGCCTGGGCAACTTCGTGGGGTACGGCGGGGCGTTCAGCCTGTCCGGCCCGCTCTCGCAGAGCATGGTGCTGCGCGCGACGCTCGCCGGCGATGGGCGGTTCCTGCGCGGTCGGATCATCCCGATCGAACTCAGCGACGAGGGGCTGCCGTTCGCCGGCGGCGCGGCCATCGACACGGTGCGTCGCCTGTCCGAGCAGGACTTCCCCTCCGGCACGCCGGCGATCTCCGCCGATGGGGTCGTGCGCCCGGCGCCCGCTCCCCCGCCCTCATCGACCTCCACCGAGGCCGCGGGCACACCTCAGGACGGTGTGAGCGGGTAACCCACCGGGGCGGTGCGCCCGCCCACCGAGACGATCAGCGCCGCCGGTCCCTCGCGGGTGCGCTGCCACAGGTCGACGAAGGCCTCGCGCAGCTCGCGTCGGCGCTCAACCCGTTGCGCGTCGACCCCGAAGCCTCGGCAGAGCGCCGCGATGTCCAACCGCGGGTCGGCGATCGCGATGCCCGGCCAGGCGTCCTGCGCACGACCGGTGAGCCCCTCCAGCCCCGCCCGCAGGATTTCGTAACCGCCGTTGTCGGCGACCACCAACGCCACGCGGGCCCGGTGATGGGCGGCGGTCCACAGGGCATGGATGCCGAAGAGCAATCCCCCATCGCCCTGCAGACACATGACCCGCCGACGCCGGTCGGCGAGCGCGGCGCCGACCGCCGCGGGCAGCCCCCAGCCGAGGGCGCTCCCGCGATGTGCCAGCCAGGTGGCCGGAGTGCGGCGGGCCACCAGCGACCGCAGGGAACGCGTGGAGGTGAGCGCCTCGTCGACCAGCAGGTCGCGGGGAGCGAGCGCGTCGGCGACCGCCAGGCAGAAGGCCTCCGGCGTGATCCGCGACGAATCGGCCGCCGCCGCCCGCAGGGCGTGAGCGCGCACGCTCCGACGCCCGGTGGCGGCCGCGGCCACCGCAGCGCCACGCCGTTCGCGGGCCGCCGGATCCGGCTCTCCCAACGCCGCGAGCACCCCCTCGGCCACCGCCCTCGGGTCGGCCACCATCCCGACCGCGGGCCGATGGCTGCGTCCGATCTCGGCCGGGTCGACGTCGACGTGGATCAGGCGCACATCGTCCGCCAGCGCGGACCCCGGGCTGTCGCCGAACAGGCGAAACACCGGCAGCCCGAGCGCCAGCACCAGGTCGTGTCCGCTCAACCGCCGCCGGATCTCGAGGGCGAATCCCGGCAGCTGCCCGCGCCAGAGGGGGTGGTCGGTGGGCAGGGGCACGGTCGCGGCGGTCGGCTCGCCGTACAGCGGAGCCCCGAGGCCGTCGGCCCCCGCGCCGACCGCCCCGCCCGCCGCAGTGCCCACTCAG
>DAOKZF010000002.1:0-20784 GCA_035325785.1 Miltoncostaeaceae bacterium | reverse complement strand
CGCCGGCGCGGCGCCGGACGCATTCCAGATAGGCCTGCCCGTCGGGCGGCAGGCTGACCACCCCGGGGCCGCAGGGCGGCGTGAGGGCAACCCGCAGCGCCTCGGCGATCATCGCCGGCAGCCGCTGCGCCGATGGGACCTCCCAGACGGCCTTGGCGACCGGACGCGCCAGGGCCACCAGATCGCCGCCCAGGAACGGCGCGCCGGGGAGCATCGCCTGCACCTGCTGGCCGACGGTCACCAGCAACGGCGTGCGCGCCCGGGCGGCGTTCATGATTCCCGACAGGGCGTTGGCCAGCCCCGGCTGAACGTGCACGTTGACCGCCGCCGGCCGGCCGGAGGCCTGAGCGTAACCGTCGGCCATGCCCATCACCGCCGCCTCGTGCAGCCCCAGGACGTAGGTCGGGCGGGCGTGGCGGGGGGGGGCGCCGGCGCGCGGGCGGCCGGGCCCGCCCGCGGTGGGGGAGAGGGGGTCGGCCCTGGTCGGCGCGGTGGCGCTCACTCCAAGGGAGCCATCGTCAACCCGGCCCCCTTCAGCTGTTCCCAGTACAGCTCCGCCGCCTCGCGGTCGCCGCGCCAGACGCGCGCGCGTCCCTGATTGTGGATCTGGTTGGCGAAGGCCATGCCACGGGCGTAGTCGACACCGGGCAGATACTGCGCCAGGACCGTCGCGACACCCTCGAAGGTGTTGTGGTTGTCGTTCAGGACGACGATGCTCACCGGGTCGCCCAGCCCGCCGCCGGCGCCCGGACCGCGCTCGCGCGGCTTGACGGGTGTTTCGGTGCTCACCCGCTCAGACTATCCCGGCCCGTCGCGCGTCGGGAAGCGCAAGCGGTGATCGTTCAGCCCAGGCGGACCAGACCGGTGTACCCGTCGGGGCCGTAGCTGCGCGCACAGACCGCGTTGGAGGAGTTGCCCTCGACCGTCTGGATGCTGCCGTCGGCACCCACCCCGGTCACGATTCCGATGTGATCGAGCTCCCCATCGTTGCCCCGGTCGAACACCACCAGGTCGCCGACCGCCGGCGCGACCGTTCCGGCCGGCGCGTAACGGCCCTGCGCCTGAGCCCAGGTGCGCACCGCCGGCACCCAACCCTCGCCCTGGCCGTTCTCGCCGATCGGAGCGCCGGCCTGCGCCGTCACCCACGAGACGAAGTAGGAGCACCAGGGGCCGACGCCGGAGTTGGCGGTGGCGGTGCGGTACTGGGCGATCCGCGGGCCGTCGTTGGAGCCGGACGGTTCCTCCCTCACCCCCAGTTCCTGCGTGGCGAGGGCGGCGATGCGCTGCCCCAGAGTACCGCCGCCCGCGACACCGCCCACGCCGTTCACCATGTTCACCCCGCCGAGCGCGAGACCGCCCAGCGGCGATCCGACCGCGCTCTGGCCGTAGGCGGTGGCCGGCAGATAGCCGGTGGCGGTGTCGGTCGTGGCGGGAACCGCCGTGCCCATCGCCGTGGCGAGGGTGCCGGCGAATGCCGTGCTGGCGCCGGCGCTCGGCGGCGGCGACGCGGGGGCCGGCGCGGTGGACGTCATGATCTGTTGCACGCGCGTGACGGCGTCGAGGTAGCCGGATGGACGCGCGTCGAGGGACAGGGGGACGGGCAACGGGGCCTCCTGAAGCGATCTCGCCTCTCTCACATCGACCGGCGCGCCCACGGCTTGAGCGTTCAGCCGCCGGTTCGCCCGCGCCCGGACGCGGGTCGGGCAACGAACGTGCTCAGCGCGCGCTCGACGCGCGCCAGGCAGCGGTCCCGGTCGCGCTCGTCGGCGCGAATGCGCACGCTGACCATGCCGCTGGGGTCGAAGAGCACGTCGGTGACCAGCGGCCCGTGGGCCCCGGCGGTGACCGAGGCGATGGCGCAGGTCGGTCCCCCGCCGGGCATGACGAGGGACCCCCGAAACCAATACCCGTCGGGGTGTTGCCGGCGCACCGTGAGCCAGCAGATGGTCCTCGGCCCGCCGCGCGACCTGCGCGTAGGCGCCCGGATCGTCGGCGGCGACGGTTACGGTTGGGGCGTCGGCGGGCCCGCAGCCCCCGGTCAACGCGATCGCGATACCGAGCACCGCGGCGATCGCCGCGGGTCGGGCGCCGGCGTCGAGCACGCGTCGGCGAACCGACCGCCTCCCGGTGAACGCACGACCATTCATCGGCGCATGATCGCCGATCGACACCGATGCCGGGCGGGCGGGCCGCTACCCTGCGCCACATGGCCGGTGTGTCTCCCATCGCCGAGCGAACCGGCGATCCCGCCCTCGCCGCCTTCCACCCGGCGGTGCGCACCTGGTTTGCGACCGTCTTCGCCGAACCGACGCGCGCCCAGCGCGGCGGATGGCCCGAGATCGCCGCCGACCAGCACACGCTGATCATCGCCCCGACGGGCTCCGGCAAGACCCTCGCCGCCTTCCTGTGGGGGTTGAACCGGTTGATCGTCGACCGGCTCGCCGGCCGCGAGACCGGACGCGTGCTGTACGTCTCGCCGCTCAAGGCGCTGAATCACGACGTGGAGCGCAACCTGCGTCTGCCGTTGGCGGGCATCGCGCAGGCCGGCGAGCGTCTGGGGATGAGCATCCCGCGGCTGTCGGTTGCGGTGCGCACCGGCGACACGCCCGCCGCCGAACGCCGGCGGATGCTGCGCACCCCGCCGGATGTGCTGATCACGACCCCCGAAAGCCTGTACCTGCTGCTGACCTCCCGGGCGCGCGAGGCGCTGGCGACGACGCGGGCGGTGATCGTGGACGAGATCCACGCGGTGCTCGCCGATAAGCGCGGCACGCACCTCGCCCTGAGCCTCGAACGGTTGGAGCATCTGGTCGGCGCCCGCGACGGCCGGCTGCAGCGGATCGGCCTGTCGGCCACCGTGCGGCCCGCGCGGACCGCCGCACGGTTTCTGGGCGGGCACGAACCGGATGGACGGCCGCGCCCGGTGCGGATCGTCGACGCCGCCGACCGCCCTCGGGTGGACCTGACGGTCGAATTCGCCCCGGTGAGCCGCGCCGAGGCCGCGGGCCGAGCCGACGCGCCGAGCGGTCCGAACACGGCGCCCGACGGGACGCGCTGGGCGACGCTCGACCCGCGGCTGCTCGAGCTGATCGGGGCGCACCGCTCAACCCTGGTATTCGTGAACAACCGCCGCCAAGCGGAGCGTTTGGCGTTGCGCCTGAACGAGCTGGCGGGCCGACCGGTCGCCCTGGCCCACCACGGGAGTCTGGCGCATGCGCGACGCGCCGAGATCGAGGCCCTCCTGAAGGCGGGTGAGTTGCCGGCGCTGGTCGCCACGTCGAGTCTCGAGCTGGGAATCGACGTCGGCGCGATCGACCTGGTGGTGCAGATCGGCAGCCCGCGCGGCGTCGCCCGCGGCCTGCAGCGCGTGGGGCGGGCCGGGCACCGGCACGACGCGGTCAGCCGCGGGTGGATTTTTCCGCTCCACCGCGCCGATCTGGCCGAATGCGCCCCGGTGGTCGCCCGCATGCGCGCCGGGGAGATCGAACGGATCCACATGCCGTCTCGCGCCCTGGACGTGCTCGCCCAGCAGCTGGTGGCGCTGTGCGCCGAGGGCCCGTGGTCGGTCGACGACCTGCACCGGTTGGTGCGCGGAGCCGCCCCCTATGTGGATCTGTCCCGCGAGCGCCTGGAGGCGGTGCTACACCTGTTGACGGGCGGCTTCTCGGACGGACGATTCGGCGATCCGCGCCCGCGTCTGGTGTGGGATCGCGACGCGCAGATCGTGCGCGCCCGGGAGGGCGCGTGGCGGGTGGCGGTCCAGAACCCGGGCACGATCCCCGACCGAGGTCTGTACGCGGTGGTGCGCACCGACGGCGCGCGGGTGGGCGAGTTGGACGAGGAGATGGTGTACGAGGCCCGGCGCGGGCAGACCTTCACCCTCGGGGCATCGAGCTGGAGAATCGAGGAGATCACCCGCGATCGGGTGATCGTGACCGCCGCCCCGGGGGCTCCGGGGGAGTTGCCGTTTTGGCACGGCGACGGCCTCGGGCGCCCGCGGGAGTTGGGTCAGGACGTGGGTCGCTGGCAGCGCGAGCTGCTCGGCCTCCCTCCGGCCGCGGCGGAACGCCGGCTGATCGACGACTGCGCGTTCGATCGGGTGGCCGCCGTCGGCCTGATCGGGTATCTGCGCGAGCAGGCCGCCGCGACCGGCGGCGTGCCGGACGACCGCACGGTGGTGATCGAGACCTTTCGCGATGCGGTGGGCGATTGGAGGGTGTGCCTGCTGTCGCCGTGGGGCGCGCGGGTTCATGCCCCGTGGGCGATGGCGATCGGCGCGCGCATGCGGGCAGCCGGCGGCCCGCAGCCGCATGCCACCTGGACCGACGATGGACTGTGCCTGCACCTGCCCGCCTCGGGGCCGGCGCCCGACGCGGACCTGGCGTTGATGGAACCGGAGGTGGTGGGCGAGCTGGTGGCCGGCGAGTTGGCCGATACGGCCCTGTTTGCGGCGGCGTTCCGCCAGAACGCCGCGCGGGCGCTGCAGCTCACCCGCCACGGGGTGGGGCGGCGCACACCGTTGTGGCAGCAGCGTCTGCGCGCGCAGCATCTGTTGGAGGGCGCCCGCGCGCACCCCGACCATCCGCTGGTGCTCGAGACCTACCGCGAGTGTCTGGAGGACCGCCTCGATCTGGACGGGCTGCGGGCGGTCCTGACGGCGATCTCGGCGGGCGAGGTTGAGGTGGTTCGGGCCCACACGCCGTACGCGTCACCCTTTGCGGGCAACCTGATGTTCGCCCATACCGCCCGGTTCTTCTACGAGGGCGATGCCCCGCCCGGTGAGCGGCGGGCGCAGACGCTCGCCCTGAGCGACGGGGCGCTGCGCGAGCTGCTGGGCCGAGAGGACCTGCGGGACCTGATCGACCGCGATGCGCTGCGGCGGGTGGAGGATGGCCTTCAGGGGCGCTCGTCGGCCTCGGCGGCGCGCACCGCCGACGACCTGCACGACCTGCTGCGTCGGGTCGGCGATCTGAGCGCCGAGGAGATCGCCGCACGCCTGGCGGAGCCGGAACGGGCCGCGGAGTTCGTCGACCGGTTGGTGGGCGAAGGGCGGGCGGTCCGGTTGGCGGCGCCCGGCGGTGAGCGGCTGGTCGACGTCGCCGACGCCGCCCTTTACCCGCTGGCCACGGGCGGGTCCTGGGCGCCCGCGGCGGACGATCCGTCGCCCCGCGCGTCGGCGGATGGGACCGCCGATGATGCCGCCGCACGGCTGATCGCCCGGTTCGCCCGGACCCATGGGCCGTTCACCACCGAGCACGTCGCTCGGCGCCTGGGGCTGGACAGCGGACGGGCGGAGCGCCTGTTGGAGGACATGGAGGCCGCCGGCGAACTCGCGCGGGGCGGGTTCACCCCGGACGGGCGCGAGCGGGAGTGGTGCGAGGTCGAGGTGCTCGCCCGTCTGCGGCGCACGAGCCTGGCCGCGGCCCGCCGGGCGATCGCCCCGGTCGACGGGCCCGCGCTCGGCCGGTTCCTCGTGCGGCACCAGGGAATCGACCGACGCCCCGACGGCACCGACCCGGCCGACGCGTTGCTGCGGGCCCTGGAACCCCTGGTGGGGATCGCGTTGACGCCGGCGCAATGGGAGCGGGAGGTGCTGCCCCGTCGGTGCCCCGCGTTCACGCCCGCGCTGCTCGACGGGCTGGTGGCGCGGGGGGAGGTCGTCTGGGTGGGGGCCGGGGGCGGCGGCGGTGGGCGGGTGGCGCTGTACCCGGCGGGCGATGTGGCGCTGTTCGGTCCGCCGTCGGCGGACCCGCCGCCGGACGATCCGGACGCCCGGCTGGTGCGCGAGGCGCTGGCCGACGGGGCCCTGTTCTGGGAGCGGTTGACCGCCGACCTGGGGCGTCCGCGAGCGGAGCTGTTCGCGGCGCTCTGGCGGCTGGTGTGGGCGGGCGAGGTGACCAACGACCTGTGGTCCCCTCTGGGAGCCCCGCGCCGGTTGACCCCACCGGCGACGGCCGGCGGCCCGCACCGTCGCCGGCGCGTCGGGCCGCGCGCGAGCGGCGCCGTGGCGGGACGCTGGTCGTTGACCGCCCCGCTATTCGCGCCGGCACCCCACGAGCATGAGCGGCGCGAGGCCTGGGCGCAGGTGTTGTTGGAGCGTCACGGGGTGGTGGCGCGCGCGGTGGTGGCGGGCGAGGACGTTCCCGGCGGTTTCGCCGGCCTGTACCCCTCGTTGACCCGGATGGAGTGGGCGGGTGCCTGTCGCCGGGGGGATTTCGTCGCCGGCCTGGAGGGCGCCCAGTTCGCGCTGGAGGACGCGTTGAGCGCGCTGCGCGCGCCGATCGACGGGGGCGATGCCCGCACGCCCATCGTGCTGGGGGCCGCCGACCCGGCCCAGCCGTTCGGCGCCGCGCTCCCCTGGCCGTCGACGCGCGGCGGACGCACGCCGACGCGTGTGTTCGGCGCCCAGGTGGTCATGGTGGGCGGCGCGCCGGTGCTCTACCTGGAACGCGGCGAGCGCGGCCTGGTGTGTTTCGCCGAGGCGGATCCCCCCTCGCTGCGGCGCGCGCTCGAAGGGCTGGTCGCCTGGCTCAGCGCGCGAGAGGAGCGCCCGCGGGCGCTGGAGCGCGTCGACGGAGCGCCGGTGCACACATCCGACCTGCTCCCGACGCTGCGGGCGGTCGGCTTCCGGGAGGACCTGCACGGGGTGATCCTCCCCGGGTGAGCGTTCATCGGCCGCGCGCCGGGCGGGTGATACCGCTCGGGAGCCGGGCCGGGGCGGACCCGCTGGGGAGTCGATCCGGGGCGCCGAACGCACCGAGGGTGACCGGGCGCCCCACATGGCGCCCGGTCACCCTCGCGGACGACGGCCTCAGCCGCGCCAGTAGTCGTTGGCCGCGGCGACCGTCTGAAAGTTGAGCGCGATGACGTGGGAGGCGGCGGTGAGCGAGTCGGCGTCCTCGGAGTAGACCGGACGCAGCTTGTGCAGCACCTCGGGGTTCGGCTGGGTGTATTTCACCCCGCGTCGGCTGAGGGCGATCGCCAACTCAAAGCCCTCCTGAGGCGTGTCGGTGATCAGTGTGGTCAACCAGGTGTCCGCCATGGACGCTCCCCATCCTCTTCGTCTACCGGTGTGTACCGCCGAGCGTGCCGCGCGCAGCGCATGCCGCACACGTAACACTTATCACGATGTTCTACATCATCGCGCGCCGACCGCGTCGGCGCCCGCCCGACCCGAGCCCGGGCGAACCTCCTCGCGGACGGATTTTCGCGCCCGGGCGGGCTACGGTTGACCCATGAACATTTCCTTCGTCTGTCTGGGAAACATCTGCCGCTCGCCGACCGCGGAGGCGGTGATGCCCCACCTGGTGGTCGAGGCCGGCCTCGACGACCGGATCGGCATCGAGAGCGCCGGCACCGGTGGATGGCACGTCGGCCACCCGCCCGATCCGCGCACCCGCGCCGAGGCCGAGCGCCGGGGCATCGCGATGACCAGCACCGCCCGCCAGTTCCAGGCGGTGGACTTCACCCGGCTCGACCTGATCCTGGCGATGGATCACCAGAACCTCGCCGATCTGACATCGCTCGCGCGCGACGACGCCGAGCGGGCCAAGGTGCGCCTGCTGCGCTCCTACGACCCGGCGCCGGACGTCGGCCACGACCTGGCCGTGCCCGACCCCTACTACGGCGGGCCGGAGGGCTTCCGGCAGGTCTTCGACATGGTCCAGGTCGCCTGCACCGGCCTGCTCGTCGCGCTGGCCGCCCAACTGCCCGCCCGCCCGTGATACCCGCCGCGGCGCACCGGGCGGCCGCGGCGCTCCACACGACGCCGACCGCCCACCGCCCGGTGGGCGGCGGCAGCATCAACCGGGCGGCGCGCGTCGCGTGCGCCGACGGGCGCATCGTGTTTCTCAAGCACCATCCGGCGCCGCCCCGGGGCATGTTCGCCGCCGAGGCGCACGGACTGCGCCGGCTCGCGGCGGCGAACGCCATGCGGGTGCCGGCGGTGCTCGCCGCCGGCGATGACCGCCTGGTGCTGGAGTGGCTCGCCCCCGGGCCTGCCGCCCCCGACCACGATGAACGCCTCGGCAGGGACCTGGCCGCGTTGCACCGCGCCGGGGCGCCCGCCTTCGGCGACGATCGGCCCGGATTCATCGCGACCCTGCCCCTCGACAACCGACCCGCCCCCGATTGGGCGAGCTTCTACCTCAAACGACGCATCGCCCCGTTGGCGCGCGCCGCCATCGACACCGGCGCCCTCCCCGCCCGATGCGCGCGCCAGCTGGACGGCCTGGCGGCCCACATCGGCGACCTGATCGGCCCGCCGGAGCCGCCGGCCCTCCTGCACGGCGACCTGTGGAGCGGCAACCTGATCAGCGACCGCGCCGGCGCGCCGGTGGTGATCGACCCGTCCGTCCACGGCGGTCACCGCGAGATCGACCTGGCCATGATGCGCCTGTTCGGCGGGTTCTCCCCGCGCGTGTTCGCCGCGTACGCGGAGGTCTTCCCCCTGGCGCCGGGCGCCGGTGAGCGTGTTTCGTTGTACCAGCTGTACCCCCTGCTGGTGCACACCGTGCTCTTCGGCGGCGGCTACGGCGAGCGCGCGGCGCGCATCCTGGCGCGTCACGCCTGAGCGCGCCGTCCCATTCAGCGATCGCCGCCCAAACGCGTGCGGTCCGCGTTCGGATCGAGCCGTTCGGTCGGTGGGTCCACCGGCACCAGGGTGACCGTCGGACCCGGCCGCTCGACCTGCCCCTGCTCCGGCCGCTGCGCCAGCCGCCGCTCACGCGCCGCGGCGCGCATCCGGGCCATCTGCTCATTCACCTCGGCACCGATCAGCAGGGCGACGCAGGTCAAGAAGAGGAAGATCAGGTAGATCGCCGCACCGGCCAGGGCGCCGTAAATCGTCCGGTATGAATCGAAGTTCTCGATGTACAGGGCGAACAGACGCGAGGCGCCCAACCAGAGAACCACCGAAATCACCGCCCCCGGCACGTCCGCGATCAACCGCCGCCGCGGCGCATTCGGGCCCAGGTGGAAGCAGGTGACGGTGAAGATGAGCAGCGAGGCGGCACCGGTGACGTACAGCAGGTCGCTGGTCACGTTGGGGGCTCCCCGCCCGAAAATCTGCTGGGCGACGGCATCCACCAGGCGGCTGCCACCGACCAGCGCCAGGGTGGTGGCCACCACGAGTACGCTGGTCCCCAAAGCCAGCGCCGCCGCCACCAGCTTGCCGTGCAGCCACCGGCGATGCGCCACCCCACGCGCCCGGTCGAGCCCGCCGACCAACGCCCCCATCACGTTTGCCGACACGTAGATCGCGCCGAACAGACCGAGCGCCAGGAAGACCGCCGCCTGCCCGGTGTTCGCGGTCGCCTGGGCCAGGGCGGTGCGCAGCACGTCGCGCAACTCCGGCGGCAGGGCGTTGTCGGCGTCCTCGGCCAGGAAGCTGTCGAAGGTGTGCGGTTCGGCGACCAACCCGATCAGCGACACCAACACGAACAGGAACGGCACCGTCGCCAGGAAGGCGTTGTAGGCGAACTGGCTGGCCACGCGGGTGATGTCGCCGGCGATCGAGCGGCGCGTGGTGCCGCCGACCCCCGCCCCCACCCCCCGCACCACGCTCACCGGTGCGTGCAGCGCCGAACGCGCCGCCGCCCGCCAGCGGTCGCGCGCCGGACGATCCGACGGGGCCGCCGGTGAGGGCTCGTTACTCATCCGCCCCCACTTTCGGGGCCGAGCGGCAAACGCCTATCACGCCCGCGCGACGCAACCGAGTCACCGGCGCGGCTACACTCGCACCATGCGAATCGGTTTTGTGGGCGCCGGGCTGATGGGTTCCGGCATGGTGCGCAACCTCGCCCGGGCGGGGCACGAGGTGCACCTGTACGCCCGCCACCCCGAGCGCGTGGCCGACCTGCCGGCGACCCTCCACCCGTCGATCGCCGCGGCGATGAACGGGGCCGAGCTCGGCATGGCGTGTGTGACCGATTCGCCCGATGTGGAGCAGGTCGTGGACGGCCTGCTCGCCGCGGACAGCCCGCCGCCGGTGTTCGCCGACACCAGCACGATCGCCCCCGCGATTGCGCGGGCGCTGGCGGATCGGTGCGTCACGCGTGGGGTGGCGTATCTCGACTGCCCGGTGAGCGGCGGTCCGCCCGGCGCGGCCGCCGGCACGTTGGCGGTGATGGTCGGCGGCGATCGCACGGCGCTGGAGCGCGCCCGGCCGGCCCTCGACGCGATCGGCGACCCGGACCGGCGCGTCCACTGCGGCCCGGTCGGATTGGGGCTGGTGGCCAAGTTGGTGAACAACCAGCTGGTCGCGGTGATCGCCGCCGCCACCGCCGAAGCTCTGGGGGTCGGCCAACGCGCCGGCCTCAATCCGCGGTTGGTCGCCGAGGTCGTCCAGCGCGCCAGCGGTGATTCCTGGCAGCTGCGCAACCTGTTTCCGCGCGTGTTCGCCGCCGATCACCGACCGGGATTCACCACCCGCAACCTGCTGAAGGACCTCGGGCACGCCGCCGACCTCGACCGCGACCCGCCGCGCCTGGCGGCGCTGGCGCGCGAGCTGCTGGAGCGGACCCCCGCCGACGAGGACTACGGCGCCGTCGCCCGCCTGCTGATGGATCTGCCGGTCGACGAGCTGTGACCGGCCACCGGCGCGCCTACCGCGACTGGGCGAGCAGGACGGCCAGGTCGGCGTAGCACAGCCCGTCGGCGCTCTCGGGCAGGCCGAGGTCGTGCTCGAGGCTCGCCGCGAGCCGACGAGCGCGGTCCAGCACCGCCCGGTGCACCGGCTGAGCGGGCGCCGATTCGGCCACGCGCTTGGCCTCGTTGCGCAGCTGGTTGAGATCGGCCGCCGGCGAATTGAAACTGACCTTTGACGCGGACGTCCACGCCGGGGCCGACGCCTGGCCCTCGTCGACGGACGGGCCCGCAGTGCCGGGCGATTCGGCGGGAACATGAGGGGAACTGTCGGTGCTCACCGGCTCAGAGTACCGAACCGGGTGATGATCCGGGCTCCGGCCGGCCGGCGGCCCGCGCGCGATCCATCAGCGCCCGCTGGGAATTCACCGGTTCGACGCCGGGCGGCGGCAGAACGCGCGTCCAACGGCCGTCGGCCTGCAGCTCCCACGCGAGGTCGGTGTCGGACAGTTGCAGATCGATCACGGCCTGCAGCTCGCGCCGCGCGATCGGATCCTCAATCGGGGTCACCAACTCCACCCGATTGTCGAGATTGCGGGCCATCATGTCGGCCGATCCGATCCAGTAGCGGGTCTCCCCGTCGGCGGTGAACGCGAACACGCGCGCGTGTTCCAGGAAACGCCCGACGATCGACACCACGCGCACGTTCTCGCTCACCCCCGCCACCCCGGGGCGCAGGCCGGCGATCCCGCGCACGATCAGGTCCACCCTCACCCCCGCCCGGGACGCGCGGTAGATCGCCTCGATCACCGGGCCGTCGATCATGGCGTTCATCTTCATCACCACCCGCCCGGGAGCGTCGGGGCGATGGGCCGCCGCCACCCGATCGATCTCGGCGATGACCCGATCGCGCAGATGGGCGGGAGCGACCAGGGCCTGGCGGAAGGACGGCGACAGACCGAAACCGGTCAGGTGGTTGAACAGGTTCGCCACATCCTCGGCCAGGTCCTCGCGGCAGGTGAACAGGCCCATGTCCGTGTACACGCGGGCGGTGGCCGGGTTGTAGTTGCCGGTGCCGATGTGGACGTAGCGGCGCACCCGATCGCCCTCGCGGCGTACCACCAGGGCGAGCTTGGCGTGCGTCTTGAGGCCGCTCAGCCCGTAGACGACGTGCACTCCGGCACGTTCCAGGGCGCGCGCCCACTGGATGTTGCGCTCCTCGTCGAAGCGGGCCTGGACCTCCACCAGGCAAACGGTCTGCTTGCCCTCCTCCGCGGCGCGGATCAGGGCGGGCACGATCGGTGAGTCGCCGCTGGTGCGATAGACGGTCTGCTTGATCGCCAGCACCTGAGGGTCCTCGACCGCCTGTTCCACGAAACGCTCGACGCTGGAGTGGAAATCGTCGTAGGGGTGATGCACCAGCAGGTCCCCGGCGCGGATCACCGCGAACAGGTCGGTGGCCTCGCCCTCCTCGTTGCGCAGCCGGGCCGGCACGCGCGGCTCCCATTCCTCATAGCGCAGCGCCGCGCGGTCGAGGGACGCCAGCGAGAAGAGGGCGGTCGGATCGAGCGGCGCCGGGACCCGATAGGTCTCGCGTTCGCCCACCTCGAGCGCATCCATCAGCGCGTCGACCAGGTCGTCGCCGGCATCGTCGCGCACCTCCAGGCGCACCACGTGGCCGAAACGGCGGCGGCGCAACTGCGCCTCGACGGCCCCCAACAGGTCGTCGGCCTCATCGGAGATCGAGAAGTCGGCGTCGCGCGTCACCCGGAACACGGTGCTCGAGGTGATCTCCATCCCGGGGAACAGGCGGCTGAGGTGGTGTTCGATCACCTCCTCCAGGGGCACCAGGCGACCGGCGGCCGGCAGGAACCGTGGCAGGCGCGGCGGCACCTTCACCCGCGCGAAACGGGTTTCTCCGCTGCGGGGATCGCGCACCCATAGGCCGAGGTTGAGCGACAGTCCGGAGATGTAGGGAAACGGCAGGCCCGGCCCGACGGCGAGCGGGGTGAGCGCCGGATAGACCTCGCGCTCGAAGCGCGCGTCGATGTCGCGTCGCTCCTCGTCGCTCAGATCGCGGAGCGCCGCCACCTCGATGCCCTGCTCGATCAGCCGCGGATGCAGATCGGTGCGCCAGACGTCGGCCAGTTCGGCCACCTGCTCGCGCGCCCGCGCGGCGATCCCCTCGAGCACCTGTTCCCGCGGGGTGCGGTCGGGGGTCGACGGCAGGCGGCCGGCCTCCAGGGCGTCCTGGGCGGCGGCGACGCGCACCATGAAGAACTCGTCCAGATTGTCGGCGTAGATCGCCAGAAAACGGCAGCGCTCCAGCAGCGGGATATCGGCCCGCCGCGCGAGCGCCAGCACGCGCGCGTTGAACTCGAGCCAGGACAGCTCGCGGTTGATGTAGAGCGCCGGGTCGGACAGATCGGGCGGCGCGGGCGGAGAATCGTTCACAACCGCTGATTCTGAGCGTTCGGGCCCCGGAATGCCACCCGTCGGGCCTTCCCCCTCACCCCGCGCGGCGTCGAACGGTCAACCGGTACGCGCCCGGCGCCCGTCCGCCCTGCACTTCGACGGTGTAGTACCCGGCACGGGTGGCGACCAACGTCAGGTGCTCGTTGGAGGTCGGCCCGAGCGACGCGCCGGCCACCCACCGCGCCCCGAAGGCGCGGGTGCGCTCGCCAGCGGTCGTGCCGACCCGCCACACCACCAGATCGAAATCGCTCTGCGCCGGACCGCGCAGGCGGGCGTCCAGGAGCTCGCCGGCGCGCAGATACGCGCGGAACCCGTCGCGCGGATCGCCCCACGAACCGGTGCGCCCGTCGACGGTCGCCGCATTCGGCCCGCCCTCGGCCAACAACGGGGGCAGATCCGCCGCCAACACGGTGTCATCGTTGGGCTCGGCGTCTTCGCGCGGCGGACGGCGGACGGCGAGGGCGGCGCGCAGGTCGACCGCGCCCATGCCGGTCGACACGTCCCGCCCGCGTGGCGGCACGTCGACGGCGGTCGTCTCGAGCACCGTGCGCACCTGCGCGGCACTCAATCCGGGCCGGCGGGCGATGATGCGGGTGGCGACCCCGCTCACGACGGCGGCGGCCATCGACGTGCCGGTGCGACTCTCGGTCCCCCCGCCGGCGCGCGGCACCGCGATGTCCTCACCGGGCGCGGCGAGCGCGATCTGCGGCCCCCTGCTGGAGAGCGCCAACGCCCGGCCGTTCGCGCCCAGCCCCGCCACCGCCATCACCTGGGTGTAGGCGCCGGGATACTCCGGGGGCCCGCCGGTGCGCCCGTTGTTGCCGGCCGCCACCACCACCACCGCCCCGGAGCGGGACGCGGCGTTGATGGCGTTCTGCTCGACGCGCGAGAAGCCCTCACCGCCGAAGGAAATGTTGATCACCCGCGCCCCCTGGGCGGCGGCGTAGCGCACCCCGCGCGCGAGAGACCCGGGCGTGGTGGTGCCATCGGGGGCGGCGATGGTCACCGGCAGAATCCGCACCCCCTGGCGGCCGCGACCGGCGGCGACCCGGGCGATCGTGCTGGCCACATGTGTGCCGTGTCCCTCCCCGTCAACCAGGGGATCGGGGCTCTCCGGCGCAAATGAGCGGGCGCGATCGGCGACCACCGCCCCGGCGAGCGCCGGGGCGTTGGGGTCGACCCCGGTGTCGAGCACCGCCACCAGGGGCGCCCGCCCGCCGACGGCCGGCGTCCAGCGGATCTGCGTCAGGTAGGCGGCCGGCGCGCTCGAGGGCGGACTCGGCGCGACGATCGCCGGTGGAGGGGCGGCGATCATCGCGGGCGTGCGCGCGCGGTCCGCGCGGTCCCGGCGAGGACATCGACGCGGGTCGTGGAGGAGATGGTGCTCACCCCAGCGAGTGTAGCGTCGCCCCTGGGCAGCGCCGATCGGACCCGGTGAGGGCCGACCGTCGCCACCGGCACACCGCTCAGCCTCCCCGGGCCGCCCGGGTCGGTCCGACCACGCACCGCAACGATCCGGGGGGCAGTCGCGCCATCACCGCCTGCGCCTCCTCGAACGTGGCGGTGATCCCCGCCAGGCAGGCGCCGCTGCCGCACAGCACCACCGCACGCGCGCCGGCCGCACGCAACGCGCGCGCGGTGCGTCCCAGCGACGGGGCGAGGGCGTGGGCCGCCGGCCACAGATCGTTGCCGACCCAGGCGGCGAGCGCCGGCAGGGGCGGCGGTGGCGCGCCGGTCTCGGCCACCGGCGCCGGCACCCCAAGCGCGTCGAAACGGCGGTACACCGCCGGGGTTGCCAGGGCCTCGTCGTCGAGCGCGAGCACCGCCGCGAAGGGCGGCACGCGGGTTGGGCGGAGGCGTTCGCCCCGCCCCGTCGCCCACTGGGCGCCCGCGCGGATGAAGAAGGGCACGTCCGACCCCACCCGGGCGGCGACCGCCTCCAACTCGCCGTCGCCGAGCGCCAGGTCGAACAGGGACCGGGCGGCCCGCAGCGTCGCGGCGGCGTCGCTCGATCCGCCTCCCAGGCCGGCCTTGGCGGGAATCCGCTTGTCGATCGTGACCCGCACGGGCAGGCGCCGACCGACGTGGTCCTCGAGCGCGTCGAGGGCCCGCCAGACGAGGTTTTCGCGTTCCGGCACCAACGGGCAGATGACCTCCCGCCGCGCGGCGGGGGCGACGCGCAGGTGATCGGCCAGGCCCGAAAGGGCCACGAACAGGCTGCGCAGGGGGTGGTAGCCGTCGGCACCCGGTGGCCCGACGTCCAGACGCAGGTTGAGCTTCGCCGGAGCGAGCACGCTCAGCGCGGCGGCACCGCTCACCGGGGCGCCTCGCCCAGGGAACGATCGAGGGCCAGGAAGTCGGCGGGCGCGAGGCTCTCGGGACGCGCGGCGGGATCGTGGCCGAGTGCGATCAGGGCGTCGCGCACCCGGTCGCGCACATGACCGGCCGCACCCAACGTGTTCACCAGGGTCTTGCGTCGGGTCGCGAAGGCGGCGCGCACCAGCGTGCGCACCGACGCGCGCGGTCCCGGTCCTATGCGTCGGAAGGCCACCAGGGCCGAATCGACCCGCGGGCGGGGGGTGAAGACCTCCCGGCCGACGGCCCGACGGAAGGTCGCCTCAACCGTGATTCCCAGCAGGACGGTCGGCGCCCCGTAGAGGCGCGTCCCGGGGCGGGCCAGCCACCGATCGGCCACCTCCGCCTGGGTCATCACGCACCAGCGGGTCACCGCCGGAGCCCGCCAGAGGCTCTCGACCATGAACGGGGTCGCGATGTTGTACGGCAGGTTGGCCACGATCACGCTCGGCGGCGGATCGAGGGCCTCCAGGTCCGCCCGCAGGGCATCGCCCCAGTGGACGCTCACGTTGTCCGCCCCGCCCAGCGCGTCCGCCAGCACCGCCTTCAGGCGTCGGTCGAGCTCGAGCGCGTGCACGTGGCGCGCGGTGCGCGCCAGGGCGGCGGTCAGCACGCCGGGGCCGGGGCCGACCTCCAGCGCCACATCGTCGGCGGACACCTCGGCCCGACGCACGGCGAGGTCGACCAGGTTCTCGTCCAGCAGGAAGTGCTGCCCCAGATCGGTGTCCGGTCGCAGCCCGTGCGCCTCCAGCAGACGCATCACCCCCACCCGCGGCGGGCGAGGATCGCCCTCACCCGGCGGGTCGCCGTTCACCAACCGAAGACCCGCGCGGCGTTCGCGCTGGTCAGGGCATCCAACTCCTCGGCCGGCATGTTCCGCAGGTCGGCGATGAACCGCAGCGTGTGGACGACGTTCGCCGGTCGATTCGGCCGACCGCGGCGGGGAACCGGGGCCAGGTAGGGGCTGTCGGTCTCCACCAGCAGCAGCTCCGGCGGCGCCAGGGCGGCGGCCCGCTGCAGTTCGTGGTTGCGCCGGAAGGTCACCGGGCCGGCGAAGCTCAGCAGGTAGCCGCGGCGCACCACCTCGTCCAGGTGCTCGGGCAGGCTGAAGCAGTGCAGGATCACCGGGTGGTCGCCGGCGTGTTCGCCCAGCAGGGCCAGGGTGTCCTCGGCCGCGTCGCGGGTGTGGACCACCAGCGGCAGGCCGACCTCGCGCGCCAGGTCGATCTGGGCGACGAAGGCCGCCGCCTGTTGATCGCGCGGGCTGTGGTCGTGGTGGTAGTCGAGGCCGCATTCGCCGATCGCCACCACCTTCGGTTGCCCCGCGAGCGCCCGCATCCACTCGAGGTCCGCCGCGGTGAACCCGGCCGCGTCGTGCGGATGAACCCCGATCGCCGCGTACACCCCCGGATGGGCGTCGGTGAGCGTCACCGCCCGCTCGGCCGATTCGCGTCCCATGCCGATGGTGACGATCCGCTCCACGCCGGCGGCGGCCGCCTCCTCAATCAGCGTCGCCGGGTCGGCGTCGCACGATTCCAGGTGGGCGTGGCTGTCGACTATGCCTCGGCCTCCTCGGGCTCCACCCGCGGGAAGAGGGGCGGTATGGGAGCGGTGCGGGCCTCGGCGCGTCCCGCTCCCCAGCGCGCGTCGTCGAGGGCAACCGCGGCCGGGTCCTGGCCAAGGGCGCTCAGCAGCCGTTCGGCCGATCCGGGAATGACCGACCACACCAGCAGCGCCGCGATGCGCAGTCCTTCGGCGAGGCTGAACAGCGCCTGGTCGAGCTCGCCCGCCCGTTCCGGGTCTTTGGCCAGCGCCCAGGGGGCGCGCTCCTCGGCCAGGCGGTTGATGCGTCGCACCAACGCCCACGCCTCGTCCATCGCCCGGCTGATGTCCAGCGCCTCATGGGCGGCCCGCACCGCGTCGACCGTGGCGGCGACCTCGGCCGCCAACGCCCCGTCGGCGCCCCGGTCGGCCGGCACCACCCCATCGCGGTAGCGACCGATCATGTTCACGGTGCGGTTGAGCAGGTTGCCCAACTCGTTGGCCAGCTCGCCGGCATACCGTTGCTCGAAGCCCTCGGCGGTGAAGGTGCCGTCCTCGCCGAAACGCACCTCGCGCGCCAGGTAGTAGCGCAGCGCATCGATGCCATAGCGCTCGATGAACGGAAACGGGTCGACCACGTTGCCGAGGGTCTTGCTCATCTTCTCGCCGCCCTTGAGCAGGTACCCGTGGATCATCAACCGCTCCGGCAGCTCCAGGCCGGCGGCCAGCAGCATCGCCGGCCAGATCACCGCGTGGAACTTGAGGATGTCCTTGGCCATGATCTGGAGACTGGGCGGCCAGTAACGGGCCACCAGGTCCTCGCCGGGACGGGCGTAGTCGAGCGCGGTGCGGTAGTTGAGCAGCGCGTCGATCCAGACGTAGATGGTCTGCTCGGGATCCCACGGCACCGGTACACCCCAGGCGATTTGCGCCCGCGAGATCGACAGGTCGTCCAGCCCGGCCTCGATCATCCGTCGGGCCTCATTGCGCCGCGCGGCGGGCAGCACCCAGTCGGGGTGGGCGTCGTAGTGGGCCAGCAGCCGGTCGCGGTAGGCCGACAGACGGAAGAACCAGTTCTCTTCCTCCAGCCAGTCGACCGGGGTGGTGTGGATCGGGCAGCGGCGTCCGTCGGCCAGGTCGCCCTCGTTGTAGAACGCCTCGCAGGCGGTGCAGTACCAGCCGCCGTAGCTGTCGCGGTAGACGTCGCCGCTGTCGTGCAGGCCCGCGACGATCCGCGCGACGGCCGCCTCGTGCTCGGGGTCGGTGGTGCGGATGAAGAAGTCGTGGGTGCTGTTGAGCACCCCGCCCAGGTCGCGAAACCGCTGCGAGAGCGCGTCGGCGTGGTCCTTGGGCGCGCGGCTGGCCCGCTCGGCCGACTGGGCGATCTTCGCCCCGTGTTCGTCGGTGCCGGTGAGGAAGAACACGTCGTCGCCCCGTTGGCGGTGATGGCGGGCGATGATGTCGGCCATGATCGTCGTGTACGCGTGCCCGATGTGCGGGTCGGCGTTCACGTAGTAGATCGGCGTGGTGATGTAGAAGGGTGCACCGGTCACGGTGAAGCAGTCTAGAAGGTCCACCGCCCGCCCGGACCGCATCGGGCAGACTGTGGCGGTGCCTCTCGCTCCGCGCATGCTCGCCGCTCTGCTCGCCCTGGACGCGCGCCTGGCCGGCGCCGACGTCGACTGGCTGCTGGTCGGCGGCGCGGCGCGCGCGTTGGCCGGTTCGGCCCACCGTCCGGGGGATCTCGACGTGGAGGTCGCCCCGGATGATCGCGAGCGCGCGGCGGCGGCGATCGGAGCGGTGGGGGCGGTGCGCCGCGACGCACGGGTGCGCAGCTGGTATGCCGCCGGACGGATCGCCGGGGTGACAATCGAGCTGTGCACCGATCTGTCGGTCACCGGACCGGAGCTCTCGCTGCCGGCCGATTGGGAGATACAGCGCCGCTGGGCGGCCCCGCTGGCGGTGGCCGGACGCACGATCGCGGCGGCCCCGCCGGAGGAACTGTTGGTGCGCGCCCTGGTCGGCGGGAACCTGACGGGCCTGCGCCGGCGCCTGGAACCCGACCTGCCCGCCCCGCGCGCCGCCTACTTCGCCGCCCGGTTGGCGGCGGCCACCTCCAGCGCCAGCGCGTAGGCGCGGTTGCGTCCGCTCAGGCCGAGCGCGCTGAGCGCCTCGGCCGCCCGCCCAGCCCCCATCCCCGCCTCAATCATCACCGCCAACCCGGCCCGCAGCGCCCGGTCGTCGTCGCCGTGGTCGTCGGGGGCGGCCGGTCCGATCACCAGGGTGATCTCCCCCTTGGGGGCCTCGGCGAAGCGCTCGGCCAACTCCCGCGCCGATCCGCGCACGACCTGCTCATGCACCTTGGTCAGTTCGCGGCAGACCGCCAGCGGCCGTTCGGGGAAGGCCTGGGCGAGCGCGGCGAGGGTCGCCGGAAGGCGGTTGGGGCTCTCGTAGGCGACCGCCGGGACGGTGAGGGCGGCCAGATCCGCGATTTGGGCGGCCCGCTCGGCCGTCCTGCGCGCGAGGAAGCCGAGGAACACAAAGCCGGCGCCCTCCCCGAGGCCCGACAGCGCCAGCGCCGCGGTCACCGCGCTCGGACCGGGGATCACGCTCACCGCCAACCCGGCGTCGGCCGCGGCGCGCACCAGCCGTGCCCCCGGGTCGCTGACCGCGGGCATTCCGGCGTCGCTCACCAGCGCAACGCGTTCCCCCGCCACCATCCTGGTGCACAGCTGCGCGGCGCGCGCGGCCTCGTTGTGGGCATGCAGGGCGATCATGGGGGCCGTGGCTCCCGCGTGGCGCAGCAGCACCGCCGTGCGCCGGGTGTCCTCGCAGGCCACCAGGTCGGCGTCGCGCAACGCCGCCGCGGCGCGCGGGGAGAGATCGTCCAGGTTGCCGATCGGCGTGGCGACCACCGTCAGCACCGCGTCCTCCTCGCTCGTTAACCGTCCGCTCATACCCCGTTGGTCGGGCGCATTCGGCCGACCGAGCCGCTGACGCTACCATTGCCCGCCATGTCCGGATCCGACAAGGGATACCGCCGCTTCCGCACTCGCGGCGGGGCGGATCCCGATGGGCCGCCCGCCGCCGGCCTGAGCGAACTGCGCGCCCTGACCGACCGCGGGACGCGCAGGGCCGAGGCCCCTCCCCGCCACCGACGCGAGGAACGGCCGCTGGAGGCCTCGCCGCGCGAGCGGGAGCGCCGAGCCGAGCGCGAGCGACGCCGGAGGGAGCGGCGCTGGTGGTCGCTGCGCGGGCTGGGGCCCGGCGGCTGGATCGGACGGATCGCCGTGCTGCTGTTGGTCGGTTTTGCCGTGTGGGCGACCGCCGGCTTTCTGGTGCTGCGCGGGGCGGTGTCCGATTCGAACGCCCGCATCACGCCGGCGGCGCGTGCGGCGCTCGACCCGCCCACCGGCGGGATGCTCGGCACCCCGACCAACACGCTGATCCTGGGAGTGGACGCGCGCCGCGGCGAGACCCGCGCGGTGGTGCTGGCCGCCGACGGCGAGGGCTTCCCGATCGGCGGCGACATGCGGCGCTTCGCGGCCGAGATGGCCGGCCCCGCGCTGCAGACCTACGCGGCCGAGCTGGTCGGCCTGCTCAACCAGGCGGTGCTCGCGCTGCTGCGCCTGCCGCAGCCGGTGGTGGCGGCGGTGCACGGCCACGTCACCGGCGGCTCGCTGGGCCTGGTGCTGGCCTGCGACCTGGCGGTCATGGCCGACGACGCCGTGCTCAAGGCCCACTACGCCACCGCCGGCTTCACCCCCGACGGCGGCTGGACCGCGCTGCTGCCGCGCCTGGTCGGCACGCGTCGGGCGGCGGCCTGCC
>DAOKZF010000001.1:15318-29912 GCA_035325785.1 Miltoncostaeaceae bacterium | reverse complement strand
GCATGTGGCCCTGCGCGCCCCGCGGGGTGCGACCATCATGCACGACGGGCGGAACGTCGTCCCGGCGGTGCACGGGGTTCTCGATCGCCTGCTCGATGCCGCCGAGCGAATTCGCACCGGCGATTGGCGTGGGGCGAGCGGGGAGCGCATCACCAACATCGTCAACATCGGCATCGGCGGCTCCGACCTGGGCCCGGCGATGGCGGTGCAGGCGTTGCGCGACCACGCCGATCCGGCGCTGACGGGGCGGTTCATCTCGAACGTCGACGGCGACGACGTGCGCGATGCGTTGGACGGCCTGGACCCCCACCGCACGCTGGTGATCGTCTGCTCCAAGACCTTCACCACCCTCGAGACGCTCGCCAACGCCCGTGCGGTGCGCGAGTGGCTGATCGCCGGCACCGGCGGTGACCCGGCGGCGGTGGCCCACCACTTCGTCGCCGTGTCGACCAACGCGGCCGAGGGGGCGGCATTCGGCATCGATCCGGTCAACATGTTCGAGTTCTGGGACTGGGTCGGCGGGCGTTACTCGGTCGATTCGGCCATTGGCCTCTCGCTGGCCATCGCGATCGGCGCCGCCGGCTTCCGGGAGTTTCTGGCCGGGATGCACCTGGTGGATGAGCACTTTCGCACCGCGCCGTTCGCCCGCAACGTCCCCCAACTGATGGCCCTGCTGGGGGTGTGGAACAGCAACTTCCTGGGGGCCGCCACCCACGCGGTGCTGCCCTACAGCCGCCGGCTTGCGCGCCTGCCCGCCTATCTGCAGCAGCTGGACATGGAGAGCAACGGCAAGAGCGTCGACCGCGACGGTAACCGTCTGCGCATCGACAGCGGCGCGATCGTGTGGGGCGAGCCGGGCACCAACGGTCAGCACGCCTTCTACCAGCTGATCCATCAGGGAACGCGCCTGGTGCCGTGCGATTTCATCGGCTTCTGCCGCGCGGCCGAGGCGGTCGGGGACCACCAGGACCTGCTGATGGCGAACATGTTCGCCCAGGCCGAGGCGTTGGCCTTCGGCCGCACGCGCGCGCAGGTGGAGGCCGAGGGGACCGCCGCCGAACTGGTGCCCCACCGGGTATTCGAGGGTAACCGGCCGAGCAACGTGCTGCTCGCGCCCCGTCTCACCCCGAGCGTGCTCGGCCAGCTGGTCGCGGTCTACGAACACCGCACGTTCGTGCAGGGCGTGATCTGGGGGGTCAACTCCTTCGACCAGTGGGGGGTCGAGTTGGGCAAGGTCCTGGCGGGGAGGATCGCCGACGAGCTGGCCGATCCGGAGCGCGAACCGGCGCACGACAGCTCGACCAACGCCCTGATTCGCCGCTATCGGGCCGCGCGGTCGGCGATGGGAGGCTGAACGGTGGGCGCGAACGCGTGCGCTGCGAACGGGGCGATGTCCGGCGCATTCGCAGTGCAATAACCGTCAACGATAGGTTGAGGCGCCGGAATTATGTTGCGCGGACCGGGTGATTCCGGCGCCTGCCGGTAGACTCGCGCCCTCAGAGAAACCGCCCTGCGACCCCGGAGCGTCAATGTCCGCCATCGCCCGCGTCAATGCCCGCCAGATCCTCGATTCGCGCGGCCAGCCGACCGTGGAGGTCGACATTACCCTGGCCTCCGGTGCCATGGGTCGGGCCGCCGTGCCCTCCGGTGCCAGCACCGGCGCCTTCGAGGCGCATGAACTGCGCGACGGCGACCCGCAGGCCTACCGCGGCAAGGGCGTGCTCAAGGCCGTCGCCAACGTCGAGGATGAGCTGGCCGGCGTGCTCGTCGGCCTTGAAGCCTCGAACCAACTGCCGGTCGACCGGCGGATGATCGACCTGGACGGCACCGCCAACAAGAACCGTCTGGGCGCGAACGCGCTCCTCGGGTGTTCCCTCGCCGTGGCCCAGGCGGCGGCCGCCGACGCCGGCCTGCCGCTGTACCGCTACCTCGGCGGCGCGCGCGCCAACCGCCTGCCGGTACCGATGATGAACATCCTCAACGGCGGCGCGCACGCCGACAACTCGGTCGACCTGCAGGAGTTCATGGTCGCTCCGATCGGCGCGCGCACCTTCGCCGACGCCGTGCGCATGGGGTCCGAGGTGTACGCCGCCCTCAAGCAGGTGCTGCGCGACCGCGGCCTGGCCACCGGAGTCGGCGACGAGGGCGGATTCGCTCCCGACCTGGCGAGCAACAGCGAGGCGCTCGAGGTGATCATGGAGGCGATCCGGGCGGCCGGTTACACCCCCGGAGACGACATCGCCCTGGCCCTGGACCCGGCCACCACCGAGCTGTACCGCGACGGGGCGTACCATTTCGAGGGCGAAGGGCGTGTCCTCAGCTCCGCCGAGCTGGTGGAGTTCTGGGTGGACCTGTGCGATCACTACCCGATCATCTCGATCGAGGACGGCATGGCCGAGGAGGACTGGGAGGGCTGGGAGGCGCTCACCGCCCGCCTGGGCGACCGGGTCCAGCTGGTCGGCGACGACCTGTTCGTCACCAACAGCGCCCGCCTGCAACAGGGGATCGACCGCAAGGCCGGCAACGCCATCCTGATCAAGCTCAACCAAATCGGCACCCTGTCGGAGACCCTGTTCGCGATGGACCTGGCCGCGCGCAACGGCTTCGCCTCGATGGTGTCCCACCGCTCGGGAGAGACCGAGGACACGTTCATCGCCGACCTGGCCGTGGCCACGGGGGCGGGGCAGATCAAGACCGGCGCGCCCTCGCGCAGCGAGCGGGTGGCCAAGTACAACCGCCTGATCCGCATCGAGCAGGAACTGGGCCCGGCGGCGGTCTACGCGGGTTGGTCGGCATTTCGCAACTGACGCAACACGGGCCGGCAGGATTGGGGGCGCGTGGGACGTACGTGGGGGGGACCGCCATCGGCGCCCCGTCCGCGACCGTCCAGGACCGTCCCCATCCCGCTCTTTCGTCGCAGCAGAACCCGCCTGATCGGCTTCGGTATCGTCACCGCGCTCCTGCTGGCCTATGTGAATCCGGTGCGCAGCTACATCGACGAGCGCGCCGACCTGCAGCGCCAACGGACGCGCCTGGCCGCCCTGGAGCAGCAGGGGGAGCGGTACATGCGCCAGATCGTGTCCGCCGAGCAGCCGTCGGTGCTCGAACAGCGGGCGCGCGAGCAGGGACTGGTGATGCCGGGAGAGCGGTCATTCGTGATTCGCGGCAGGCTGGACCCGCCCCCGCCGCCCGCGCCGGCCTCCTCCGGCACCGGCGGGCCACTTGACTGGCTCCCCGACATCTTCTGATCGGCGCCTGGTGGTCGCGCGCCTCGGGCGCGAGCCGTTCACCGACTACCGTGTCTCGGTTCGCTGCCGCCACGGCCGTCCGGCGGTGCTGCGCAACACCCCCCGCGACGCCGAGGGGCGTCCATTCCCCACCCGGGAGTGGCTCCTCGACCCCGGCCTGCGCGCCGCGGTCAGCCGTTTGGAGGCCGCCGGCGGGGTGCGCATGCTGGAGAACGATCCGCGGATGTCCGCCCCGTTGGCGGCGGCTCACGCACGTCACGCCGCGCTTCACGCCGGTTATCGGGTGGCGGGCGCCGGAGATCCCCGTTACGTGAAATGCCTGCACGCCCAGCTGGCCTTCGCGCTGGCCGAGGGAGGCAATCCGGTGGGGGACTGGGTCATGTCTCACGCGGGGATCGACTGGCCGGCGGATTGCTGCCCGGACCTGTCCGACGACGGGGACAACCCCACGGTGGGCGGCGATGACTGACGCCGCGCTGGCCGCCGCGCGCTACTCGTGGGATGACGGCCTGCGGCGTCTGACGCCACTGCTGGCGGCCGACGGGGCGCGGGTGCGCATCGTGGAGGCCGTTCACGATCGGCTGCGTCGCAGCGTTGGAGCGACCTTCCGCGTGAGCGATCTGGTGCGGGCCTACGAGGACGCCGGCGAGTGGTACCTGGATCTGGCGGCGCGGTGCGCGCCGCGCGACCCGGACCTGTGGGACCCCGCGGTGACGCTGGACGGGGCATTCGGGTTGTACCAACGCCACGCGGCGGACTGGCGCGGATGAGCGACACCGCCCGCCCGGATCGCCACCGTCGCCCACCGGCGCGCGCCGCGCGTCGCTCGGCGACGATGTCGCGTTCGCTCGCCCTGGCGCTGGTGGTGCTGGCGCTGTTGGGTGGCCTGGTGGTGGGCTACCTCGCCCACGGCGACGACCCGCCCGCCGGCCTGATCACCGAATCGCGCGACCTGCCGGTGGTGACCGTCACGGTCGCTCGCTGACGCCCGGGGCGGGCGCCGTCCACAGCTCCTCCAACTGGGGGGAGTCGGTCTGACCCCGTTCGATCAGCGCATGAATTTCGGGCAACGCCTCACGGCGCAGGTAGACGTGGCGTTGGCCGACGCTCGGTTTCTCGCCCAACAGGCCCGCGCGCAGCAACGCCTCGCCCACCTCGAGCGCCTGCTGGCGCTCGTCGGGCGGTGCGCCGCGGTAGAGGTTCGCGAACTCGGTGTGATACCCCACGCCGACCTTTCCCACGCGCAGCAGCCGACGCAGCACACGCCGGGCATGCCGCCGCCGGGGGCACGGGTCATCGTCGACCGCCAGGCTCGGATCGGCGGGCGTCGGCGCGGGCGGCGAGCCGACGCAGCCCCATTCACGCAGGGCGGAGGCCAGCTCGCGGGGCTGGATCGCGGCGCTGGCGGGCTGGCCGTGGGCGATCAGGGTCAGCGCGACCTGCAGCGGGTGAACCGACAGTTCGTGGGCGAGCGCGCGCAGGCCGTCGGTGTCGTCGGCGCGGATGCGCTCGGCGGCCAGCTCGGGGCCGCTCACCGCCAGCTCGTCCGGCAGCCGTGCGACGACCGCCCGTGAGGGAGAGGGGTGCAGTTCGCTCAGTGCGTAGGCCCCGAACTCCGGATCCAGGTCGGGGGCGACCAGGGCGCTCAGGCCGTGCCATTCCTCCAGGCGGGCCATCTCGGGCGGCGCGCCGGCGTACAGCAGCGCCGCGTCGAGACAACGGGTGAGGGCGCGCATCGGGCCGCGGGGCGAAAAGTCCTCGACATCGCCGGCGTCGATCGGCAGCAGCCACACGGGCTCGCCGTCCGGGGTGCGCCCGGCCCACACCCAGAGCGTGTAATCACGCCCGTGGAGCCGTCCCGCGCAGGTGCGCAGAGTTGCCGCGATCGCCTCGTCGCGATCGCCGCGTTGCCAGGCGCGCAGCTCGCGGGCGACCTGCTCCGGGTCGCGGGCCAGATCGAGGAGGCTGATCGGTGAATGGTCCACCGGTCAACGGTAGCGCCCCGGCGGGCATGGTGTGAGTGCCGCGGCGACCTTCAGTCGCCGCTGTCCAAGAGGTACCGCTGATTCATGCGATACGCCCACGCGAGCAGCTCGGCGACCACCCGGTAGAGCTCCGGCGGGATGCACTGGTCGATGTCGAGCGCGGCCAGGGCCCGCGCGAGGTCGGCATCCTCACGCACCGGCACCCCGGCCTCCACGGCCGAGGCGAGAATCCGCTCGGCGACCGGGCCGCGGCCGGCGGCGCGCACCGATGGGGCGGGATCCTCACCGTGGCGATAGCGCAGCGCGACCGCCGTGCGCACCGCGTCCGGAGGGGTTCCCGGCGCGTCCCGGGCGAGATCGCTCACGCGCGTCGGTCCAGTCCGACGGTGGGCGGTGGGGCGAGCAGGCTTCGGGGAGGCGCCTGGGGGACCGCCTCCACGCGCACGCACGCGGCGGATTCCCCGGTGGCGTTCAGCGCCCGCGCGAGCGCGTCGGCCTGCCGGGCGAGGAAGGCCCGGCTGTCCTCCCGTTCCACCCGTACGCGGGCATCCACCGGGCCATCTCCGGTCCGCGCGGTGATCAGCACCGGTCCGAGGGCGGACAGGTCCAGCAGCACGGCCACATCGCGTGCCCGGCCGCCCGGCGCGCCGGCCTCGTCGTCGCCGCGGTCGCGGCGGGCGATGCGCACCTGGGCGCTGCCGCCGTCGGGGAGCGGCAGCTGAAGGTAGAGCCCCTCGTTGAGGGCCGGCAGTCCCAGCGGAGCTCCCGCTGCCGGACCGGCGGGCGTCTGCGCGCCGATCGCCTGGGCGGTGAGCGATGCCGATCGGGCGAGCGGTGTGTCGCCGGCAGATGCGTCGGCGATCGACAGCAGCAACGTGCGCAGGGTCGCCTCCGGCCGCTCCACACCCGCCGTGCCCCGGCCGGTGTGGGCGCCGAGGGCGAGGATGGCCGCGCGCAGGCCCTCGCCGTCGCCCCGGACGGCACCGTCGCCGATCCGCTCGAGCAGGGCGGCGAAGCTCGCCGCGATGGTGGTCGACGACCCGGCGACGCCGGTCGTGCCGGCCCCGCCGCCGACCCTGGGACCACCGGCCGACGACTCCCGCGCGGGAACCGCTGTGGTCGCTCCCGACGGGCGATCGGACCCACCGGCCGGGAGCGCCCCGGAGCGTGGTGGGGCGACGTCCGCCTCGCTCGCCGCCGGGGCGAGGAGGGGTGAGGCGGTGGGGGCGGGGGGCGCGGCGGGGAGCGTGGACCCGCGCAACGCCTCGGCGATCCCCGCGAGTGTGCGACCGAGCGGCGCCCCCGTGAGCAGTTCGCCCAGACCGGCGACGGTCGCCGGCGGAGTCGGAAGCCCCGCGGCCACCAGGCGGGCGAAGGCGAGCGCGCGGGCCGGGCTGGTGCCCACCTGGGCCTCCTGCGCCCGCGCGCCGAGCGCGGCGGGATCGATGTCGACGGCGGGGCCACCGTCGGGGGCGAGAACCGCGGCGAGCGTGCCCGCGACGCGCGCCGACAGGCCGGTGGCCTGGAGCCGGGCGGCGAGCGCGGCGTCCGCCGCCGGGACCGCGCCCGCCGCGCCGGCTGCCTGTGCGGGGAGCGGGCTGAGCAGGATCCGCTGGCCGCTCGCCTCGGTGACGCCCAGGCGCAGCAGATCGCCGGGGCGCAGCTGCGATCCTCCGGTGGCCAGCATCTGCCCGCCGGCGATCGCCAGACGAACCGTCCCCTGATCCGAATCGACGTCGATCACCCGCGCGGCCAGCACCTGCCCGACCTCCACCGTGAGCGTGCGCGCGGGCAGGCTGAGCGCGCCATCCGCGCGGATCGGCGCGCCGGTGAGCGGTGGGGGGATCATCGACATCCTCCCTCCCTCTCGTCATCCGGGCGGGATCTCTGAAGCGTTTCGTCGCTCCTGCCGCTCCGTGCGCTCCCGTGGGAGGGGCGAGAGGGCCCTCCGGCGGCGGGGTGCCCTCGGTCAATTGGACCGCTCGGGGCGCGCCGGCGATCAAGTGACCGGCCCCACCTGCCGATAGCCGGGGCGTACGACGTCCACGGAGGGATTGCGCGTGATCAGGGGTGTCTACATCGCCGCGACCGGGATGCTGGCCGAAAGCCAGCGCCAGGACGTGATCGCCAACAACCTGGCAAACGCCACCACCACCGGCTTTCGCCGCTCGGTGACGACCGCCGCGCCCTTTGCGGACGTGTTGCTGTTCAACATGCGCTCCCCGGGCACGCCCACGATCGGTGGGCTCAGCCACGGCACCCAACTGGGGCAGGTCACCACGCTGTCCACCCAGGGTGCGCTGCGCGCCACCGGCAACCAGCTCGATCTGGCGCTGGTCGGTGAGGGTTACTTCGCCATCGACACCGCCGCCGGCCGGCGCTACACCCGCGACGGCACCTTCACGCTGTCCGCCGACGGGGGGCTGGTCACCAAGGCCGGCGAGCAGGTGGCGGGCGTGAACGGTCCGATCCGTCTCACCCGCGGGGTGGACGTGTCGATCGACGCCGACGGCACCGTCAGCCAGGCCGGACAGGTTCGGGGACGGCTTCAGATCAGCGGGCTGGCTCCGGGCTCGGTGACCTCCGAGGGGGGCTCCCGGCTGAACGGCACCCCGACCGGTGCCGGGGCGACACGCGTCCGCCAGGGGCACCTGGAAGCCAGCTCGGTGAACGTCGTGACCGAGATGGTCGAGTTGATCCGCACGATGCGCTCATTCGAAGCGAACCAGAAGGCCGTCCAATCGCAGGACGAGGCGCTGTCGCTGTCGGTGAGTCGCGTCGGGCGGATGGGATAGCGGCCTGACCACATGGAGGGTCCGAGCAGATGATGAACTCGTTGTATTCGGCGGCCACCGGGATGCGCGCCCAGCAGACCAGCATGGACGTGGTCGCCAACAACCTTGCCAACGCCACCACCGTGGGCTTCAAGCGCGACCGCATGGACCTGGTGGACCTCGACTATCAGCAGCTCCTGCTCGCCGAGGGCGGCACCGCCCAGGTCGGGCTCGGCTCCGCGCCGGGGCAGATCGCCAAGGAACACGAGCAGGGAGCCTTCCAGCAGACCGGGCGCATGCTCGACATCGCCATCGAGGGCAACGGTTTCCTCCAGGTCGTTCGCCCCGACGGCGCGCTTGCCTACACGCGGGCCGGGAACCTCCAGATCGACGCCAACGGCCGTCTGGGGCTGCCCGGCGGCCAGCTGCTCCAGCCTCGGATCACCGTGCCTCCGGGGGCGGGAGATCCCACCATCGCTCCCGATGGGACGGTCAGCGCCACGGTGAACGGCACGGTGCAGACCATCGGCCGCATCCAGACCGCCACCTTCGCGAACCCGGCCGGCCTCCAGGCGATCGGCGACAATCAGTTCGCCGCCAGCGCCAACTCGGGCGCCGCTCAGGTGGGGGCCCCGGGCACGAACGGACGCGGGGCGCTCGTGCAGGGCGTGATCGAGGCGTCGAATGTGAACGTCGGCACCGAGATGATCTCGCTCATCACCACCCAGCGCGCCTTCGAGGCGGCCAGCCGCGTGGTGACCGCCAGCGACGAGATGATGGGCATGGCCAACGGGTTGCGCCGATGACCACGCCTCTCGCACCGATCGGCGCCGACTCGTCGGTGGCCGCCCGCCCGCTCGCCGGATCGGGTGCCGCCGACGCAACGTCTCCCACCACCGCCCGCGATCCGCAGATCGCACAGGCCGCCCGCGGGTTCGAGGGGATCTTCATGTCGCAACTGTTGGAGCAGATGCTCTCCGGCACCTCGCTGGCCACGGCGAACCCGCTCTACGCCGGTCTGCTGACCGAGAAGCTCGGCGACGCGCTGGCCGAGTCGGGCGGCATCGGCCTGGCCCGCGAAATCGAACGACAGCTGGGCGGTGTGTGATGAGCATCCAACGCTGCGAGGGGTGCGGAGGGCTGTTCGCGAACCTGCCGCGCGGCGTGTGCGCCAACTGCCTGGACCAGCGTGAGCAGGAGTACCGCACCGTGCGTGACTGGTTGCGCGTGCATCGGGGAGCGAGCATCCCCGAGGCGGCCGCCGCCACCGGCATCGATGAGGGCGTGATCGTGCGTTTCATCCGCGAGGAGCGGATCGAGATCGTCGATCCGGCCGCCGACCCTGTGCTGAGGGCCACCCGCGAGGACGAGGAACGCCGCGCCGAGTTGGTGCGCCGATTGGCCGAACGCGAACGCTTCGGCACCTCGGTGCGCGCCGACCTGGCCCCCGCGGCTCAACCCGACGAGTCCGTGCGCCGACGTAGCGGACACGGCATGCAGACCAGGCGGAGATGATGCGCGACACCGGCGAACACCTGGCGGACTGCCTCGACGACCTGATCGAGGTGCAGGAACGGTTGCTGTTGGCGCTGCTCGCCCAACGACCGGCGATCATCGAGGCCCGCCACCGGGATGTTGAACAACTCTCGCGGCGCGTGGAGATCGAGATCCGCCGTCTGGCGGTCGCCGAACGGGCCCGCGAGGCCGCCACACAGACCCTGGCGCACGAATGCGACCTGCCCGGTACCCGCTGGTCGCTTCTGTCGAGCGCCCTCGATGAGGATGAGGTCGAGGTGATCGGTGGCCTGGTGGCGACGGTCGAGCAGCTGGTGCGCGACATCGAGCTGGCGAACACGATCAACGGCCAGTTGGTGCAACAGGAACTCGAGGTGCTCGACATCTCGATGCGCGGGCTCGCCGGCACCGGGGCCCGCCAGTACACCGCCGCGGGGGCAACCGCCGACGCGCCGCCCCCCAGCCCTCTGATGTTCAACCTCTCCGCCTAGCGAGTCGCCGACATGGGATCGACCTTCTTCGGTTTGAACGTCGCGCTCTCGGGCGTGCTCACCCAGCAGCGGGCGCTCAACACCGTCACGCACAACATCACCAACGCCACGACCCCCGGCTATACCCGCCAGCGGGTCGACATGCAGGCCGCCACGGCCTATCCGATGCCGGCGCTCAACACCGCCGTCGGAGCCGGCCAGATCGGCACCGGCGTGGTGGCGATCCAACACACGCGGGTGCGTGACCAGTTCGCCGACGTGACCGTGCGCACCCAATCGTCGCTGACCGGCGAATGGGACGCGCGCACCAACGCGCTGCGCAGCCTCGACCGCATCATCGACGAGCCGGGGGACACCGGCATCACCGCGTTGCTGTCGCGCTTCTGGTCGTCCTGGCAGGGACTGAGCTCCCAACCCGACTCGGCCGCCAGCCGTGAGGCCGTACGTGCCTCCGGCGCGCTGCTCGCCCAGGGGATCCACGACCTGCATGCCAGCTTCACCGCCCAGCAGACCGAGGCGGACGGGCGGATCGGGTTGGAGACCGGTCGGGTGAACGACCTCGCCGGCCAGATCAACGCGGTCAACCAGCGGATCGCGCTGGTGGTGGCCACCGGCCAGGAACCGAACGACCTGCGTGACCTGCGCGACAACCTGGTGGATGAACTGGCCGGGTACACCTCGATCACGGTCACCTCCGGCACATCGGACAAGCTGTCGATCGCCGTCGGCGGTCAGCTGTTGGTCGATGGCAGCAGCGACACCGTCAGCCCGTTCGCGATCGACCCGCTGGGCAACGCGAGCGTCGGCGGGGTGCCGGTGACCCTCGGCTCGGGGAGCCTGGTGGGGCACCTGGCGATCCGCGATCAGGTGATCGGTGGGGCGGGCGGCTACCTGGCCCAACTCGACATCCTGGCCGGCGCGATCGCCAACTCGGTCAACGCGGTGCATTCGGCCGGTTTCGGTACCGACGGGTCCACCGGCAACGACTTCTTCGCCGGGACGACCGCCTCCACCATCGGCGTGTCGGCGGCCGTCAGCGCCAGCGTCAACAAGATCGCCGCCAGCGCCACGGCCACCGGACTGCCGTCCAACGCCGACAACGCGGTGGCGCTCGCCCAGCTGCAGTTCCTGGTGCAGCCGATCGGCGCGACCCCCACCAACCTGGACGGCTTCTACCAGCAGTTCGTCACCCGCCTGGGCACCGACGTCGATCAGGCCAACCGGATCGCGGAGGCGCAACGGGGGGTCCTGGATGCCGCCCATGCGCGCCGCGACGCGGTCGGCGGGGTCAACATCGACGAGGAAACCGCCGACATGCTGCGGTTCAGCAAGTCGTACAACGCCGCCGCCCGCATGGTGACGGCGGTCGACGAGATGCTCGAGACCATCATCAGCCGCATGGGCATCGTGGGGAGATAGAACATGATTGAGCGGATGAGCAGCGGGCAGATGTCCCGCACCTATCTGAGCGACCTGCGCGGCATCTACTCCCGTTTGGCCGACGCTCAGCAGCAGATCACCACCGGTCGCACCATGCTGAAACCGTCGGATGATCCGGTGGGCATCTCGATCGCCCTCGGGCTGCGCCGCGATCAGGCCGCCACCGACGCGTGGTCGCGCAACATCGACGACTCGCTCACGTGGCTGGACACCACCGACCGGGCCCTCGGCCAGGCGCTCGAGGTCGTGCAGCAGGCCGCGGAGATGGCGGTCCAGGGGGGCAATGGGGCCCTGCCCACCGACGCGCGGGCGCTGATCGCGAACGCGATCCGGGGACTCAAGGGGCAGTTCGCCGAGGTGGGCAACAGCACCCTGGGCGGGCGACACCTGTTCGCCGGCACCGGCACCGACACCGCCCCGTTCGACTCAACCACCGGGGCGCTGAACCTGCCGGTCAACACCGAGCTGTTGACGCGTGAGATCGCCCAGGGATCGTTGGTCTCGATCAACACGACCGCCGATCGTCTGGCCGGCCCGGGCGGTGCCACCCCCGACATCTTCACCGTCCTCGACGGCCTGGCCAACGCGGTGCAGAGCGGCAACTCCGCCGGTATCGGCACGGCGATGGCCGACCTCGATGCGCACATGGTGAACATCAACGCCCTGCGCGGCGAGGTGGGGGCGAAGGTCAACCGACTCGAGCTGACCGCCGACCGGTTCGCCTCGCAGCGGGTCGCGACCGCCGAGCAGCAGGGCAACCTGGAGGGCGCCGACATCGCGAAGGCGATGATCTCCTTCACCGAACGTCAGAACGTCTACTCGGCCGCCCTGGCCGTCGGCGCGCGCATCTCGCAACAGTCGCTGATGGACTTCCTGCGATGACCGCCGCCGCCGAGCTCGGCACACCATCCACACCATCCCCATCATCACCCGATCCGGCGAGGAGAGCCATGAGCACCGCCACCGTCCCGTCGAGCGACGTTTCGTCGACCACGATCGTCTCCCAGACCCTCGGCGAGCTCGAGGTATCGCCCGCCTGGATGCTCGAGCTGGTGGAACCCCTGTCGGGTTTCCCTCGCTGCCACTCATACGCCCTGGTGCCCCACGTGCCGGCCGGCGCCACCAACCCGGTGAACGGGTTGGCCTGGCTTCAGGCTCTGGACGCCCCGTATCACGCCTTCATGGTCGCCGATCCCTGGGGCGCGTTCCCGGACTATGCGCCGGAGATCCCCGACGCCGACGCCGGCCGGCTGGCGATCTCCGCCGCCGAGCAGGCGACGATCTACGTTCTGCTGGCGGTCAACGACGGACAGATCAGCGCCAACCTGCGGGCGCCGCTGGTGGTGAATCACGCCGAGCGGCGAGCGAAGCAGGTGGTTCTGCTGGGCGACACCTACCAGGCGCGCCACATCCTGACGCGCGCCGTCTGAACGCGATGCGCATCGTGGGACGGGTCGCGCCTCGCCCCGGGCGGCGGGCGGCCCGTCCCACGATGCGCCTACGGCCGATGCCGTGGGCGGCGGGCGAGCCGATGGGGTGGATGCCGGTCGCGTAGCCTTGTCCGTGGACCGATCCACGGGAGGGGACTATGGGTGAAGTGATTGTGGTGGCGCACGCGCGCGCCAAAGAGGGGCGCGGCGCCGAGGCCGAGGCCCTCCTGATGAATCTGGTCGGCCCGACCCACGGCGAGGAGGGCTGCCTGCTGTACGCCCTTCACCGCGATGTCGCCGACCCGGACCACCTGGTGTTCGTAGAGCGGTGGAGCAGCAGGGAGGCGTTGGAACGCCACTCGAAGGCCCCCCACCTGGGCCTGCTGACCGACGTGGGGCCGATGGTGCTCACCGGCCCGGTGGATGTGTTCGTGCTCGAGGCGGTGCCGGGGGGCGAGCCCCACCTGGGGACGCTCGCCGGCGGCTGAGCCGGCGCTCCGACCGGGGCCGGGGTGGTGCCGGCGGCCCCCGGCCCCGATGTCGGTCAGAGGTCCTGCTCGTCCTCGTCGTCGCCGTCGGGCTCGTCGATCTCCTCGAGCGAGATCTCCTCGATCGTCTCGCCGTCGACCACGTGGGTGCGGTTGACGGTCAGGTCCTCATCGTCCGCCGCGCCCGTGGTCTGCTCGGCGCCCTCCTCGCCCTCGTCGCCGGCGCCCAGCACCTGGGCGAGGGCCGGAGTGACGCTGCCGTCCTCGTCGTCGCCGACCAGATCGTCATCGTCGATCAGGCCGTCGATCAGCAGGGTGTCGTCGAGCGTCGCCACCTCCAGGGGTTCGCGTTCGTCGGCGCGACCCTCCGGATCCCAGCGCACCGCGACCGCCCCATCGAGGATCTCGGCCTCCGCCAGGGCGACCGGGTCGCGCGACATCAGCTCGCCGGGGGCCGGCGGCGGAGTCGACTCGGCCTGCAGCTCCGCCGGGTCGGCGGTGAGCCAGAGCGTGATCTGGCGCGCGCGCTTGGCGACCGCGTGCACCAGCGCATAACGCGACCCGTCAACATGTTGGAGCGACTGGTCCAAGTGGCGTCCGTACAGCATTCAACCCCCCGACGATCATGGTGCCCGAACGAGCGACCAGCCATACTAGACCACCACAGCGCATCATCCCCGTCAGGCACATCTGCGCGCGGCGCAAGGAGGCTCCATGCTGGTGCTCACCCGCAAGGCGAACCAGAGCATCATGATCGGCGACGGCATCGAGGTGTCGGTGCTGTCGGTCGTGGGAGAAAAGGTGCGTCTGGGGATCACGGCCCCGCGCGACGTGCCGGTGTTCCGCACCGAGGTCTTCTTGGAGATCCAGGCCCAGAACGTCCAGGCCGCCGAGGCGCGCCCCGGCGACATCGAACGGGCCCTCGGGGCGCTCGGTGGGGCCGGTGAGGAACCGGGTTCGCCCGCATCCGAAGAAAAGTCGTGACGGGGGCTCAAGTCTTTCGTCGCGTGCGCCGAGAGAGTCCCTGAGCGCGGAGTGGGTCTCCGCCGCCGGCGTCGCCGGTGATCGCACGGAAGTCGGTTTTCCGTCGACGCTTCTGTCCCTCAATTGATCCGAGTATTCAAGGAGGAATCATGGGTCTGCGCATTTTCAACAACGTGGAAGCGGCCAACGCACACCGCGTCCTCAGCCAAACGAACAACAGCCTCTCGCGTTCGATGGAG
>DAOKZF010000001.1:7162-15308 GCA_035325785.1 Miltoncostaeaceae bacterium | reverse complement strand
GAGCGTCTGTCCAGCGGCCTGCGCATCAACCGCGCGGCCGATGACGCCGCCGGTCTGGCCGTGTCGGAGACGATGCGGTCGAAGATTCGGGGCATGAACGTCGCCTCGCGCAACGCTCAGGACGGCGTCTCGCTCGTTCAGGTCGCCGATGGCGCCCTGGGGAACGTGGGCGACATGCTGCAGCGCGTCCGTGACCTGGCCGTTCAGGCCGCCAACGGCACGCTGACCGACGCCCAGCGCGGCAACCTGGACGCCGAGGTTCAGCAGGTGATCAAGGAAATCAACAACACCGGCAGCGAGACCGAGTTCAACGGCATCAAGCTGTTGTCCGGCTCGGTGGCGGTTTCGGCGGTGACGCTGCAGGTGGGCGCCGATAAGGGCCAGGAGATCGGGTTCACGATCGGCACGATTTCCGCCGGCGCCCTGACCATCGGTACCCTGAAGGTCAGCTCGATGACCTTCGCCCAGGAGGCGATCGCCTCGATCGACGACGCGATCAAGGCCATCACCACCCGCCGCGCGGATCTGGGTGCGATCCAGAACCGGCTCGAGCAGACGATCGGTCGGCTCGGCCTGACCTCGGAGAACCTGCAGGCCTCCGAGTCGCGCATCCGCGACGCGGACATGGCGGCGGAGATGATCGGGTTCACCAAGAACCAGATCCTCCAGCAGTCCGGCATGGCCATGCTGTCGCAGGCCAACTCGGCCCCTCAGGGCGTGCTGTCGCTCCTGCGCTAGTCACGCACCGTCCATTGAGGTGAACGCTGTGGCCCGCCCCGTGCGGGCCACAGGCATTCGTGGGGCGGGTGGTCCCGCGCGGGTGTTGATCGGGCGCCGATCGGGGACGTTCAAGCATTTGCGCCGACCTGCCGATCGAGCGGATGCGGGGCACCTCGCGCGCTCCGCCCCTGACCACCAGCGAGGAGAGACGACATGGATGTCATCGACTCCCGGCCGTTCGCCGTGGGCCGCGCGGGCCCACCGGGCGAACCCGTCGTGGCGCCGACGGTGCGGGACACCGAGCCCGGGGCTGAGCGGAAACGCTCGGCCGCCCAGGAGAGTGAAACCACGAGCGAGCGGGCGTTGCTCGACGGCCCGTGGTTGCCGGGCAGCATTCTCAAGACCGGTCTGCGCACGGCCGATGTAGACGTCAGATTCGAAGTCGACAGTCACAGCAGGATCAACGTATCGATGTATGACCGGATCTCCGGTGAGCTCCTGCGGCGCATCCCGCCGGATCGCCTGGAGGAGCTGATCGCCGCGAACGGTCAGCGCGGCCTGATCGTCGACGCCGAGCGCTAAGCGGGGGACAACATGGCAAGCACAGGGACACCCAGCATCAGCTTCAGCGGCCTCGGCAGCGGCGTCGACACGGCGTCGATCATCGAGAAGCTCATGAAGCTCGAGCGTCAGCCGATCACGCGACTCGAGTCACAGAAGAAACAGATCGAGACGCGCCGGGGGGTCGTTCAGGAACTGAACGGTCTCCTCGGCAAGCTGAGGGACGCCGCCGCGAAGCTGCACTCGCCGACCGCGTTCCGTGGCACGGCGGCCACCTCCGCCGACCCGTCGGTGGCGAAGGCCACCACCGGCGCGAGCGCTCCGGCGGGCACCTACAACATCACCGTGAACGCGTTGGCCCAGGCGCACACCATGGCGTCCGGGACCGCTCCGCCGCTGGTGGCCGGCCAGGCGCTCGACATCACCGTGGACGGCACGACGAGCAGCGTGACCATCGACGCCGGCGACACGTTGGCCTCGTTGGCGGCCAAGATCAACGCCGACGATGCCGGTGGCGCATCCGCCAGCGTGGTCAACGACCGCCTGGTGCTGATCTCGCGCACCACCGGCAGCGCCGGCGGTATCAGCGTGGGCGGCGACGCGGCGGCCGGATTCGGTTTCACCACCACCAAGGCCGCGCAGGATGCCTCGGCGACCATCAACGGCCTCACGGTCACCAGCGCCGGCAACTCGATCGCCGGAGCGATCGCCGACACCACGATCACCCTCGGGAAGGTCGGTACAACCACCCTCACCGTGGGGCTCGACACCGAGGGAGCGGTCAAGGACGTGAAGGCGTTCGTCGACGCCTACAACGGCCTGATGAGCAATGTGCGTCGCTCCACCGCCTACGACCCGGTGACCAAGAACGCGGGCGCCCTTCAGGGCGATCAGGCGATCAACCAGATCGGCTACCAGCTGCGCTCGGTGGCGGGCTCGGCGGTGTCGGGACTCGGCTCGGGGCTCGACTCGCTCGCCCAGATCGGAATCACGGCGGCGCGCGATGGGACGCTCAGCCTCGACGAGGCGGTGCTCACGCAGGCGTTGACCAACGATGCCGCCGGCGTGCGGTCCGTGTTCGGGCGCGACGACGGGGTCGCCGGTATCGGATCCGGCGACGGGATCGCCCGGCAGATCGGCGAGCTGGCGAAGTCACTGGCCGACGATGTGCTCGGGTCGCGCCTGAACGGCTTCGGAGCTTCGCTCAAGCGGTTGGACGACCGCATCGCGGCCAACGAACAACGGCTGGAGCTGCGCGAGAAGACCCTGCGCGCCCAGTGGGCGGCGATGGACAAGGCCGTATCGGCCCTCCAAAGCCAGGGAAATCAACTGTTTGCGCGCCTGGGGGCGCTCAACTAGCGGGGCGTCGCCCGGATAACCAGGAGGATTCATTCCATGCTCGCCGATATCGCCCAGTACACCAATCACAGCGCTCAAACGGCGACCCCCGGGCGCCTGGTGGTGATGCTCTACGACGGCTTCCTGCGCTTTGCGGCGCAGGCGCGGGCCGCGTATCAGAGTGGCGATGTCGGCGAGGGTGGCCTGCGCCTCACCCGCGCCCAGGACATCGTGACCGAGCTGCGGGTCAGCCTCGACATGACCCAGGGAGAGATCAGCGAGAACCTGGCCGCCATCTACGAGTACATCGGTGAGCGCCTGACGGCCGTACGCGCCGGCGGGGACATCGCGGCGATCGACGAGGCGGTGCGCCACATGAAGGAGCTGCGCGAGGCCTGGGCGGCGATCGCGGCCACCCCGAAACCGTTCACCGGGGGCCGACCGGTGGTCGGCGTGAACCTTGCTGGCTGAACTCCAGCGGCTGCGTGAACTGCAGCGCGCCCAGGAGATCGCCCTGCACGAGGGCGAGTTGACGGGTTTCGGTGACCTGTGCGCGCAGATTACCCGGGCGCTCGCCGCGCTTCCCGACGACTGGAGCGGCGGCGATCGCTCCGCGCTGCGCGCGGCGGTGGACGACCTGTTGAGGGCCCAGACCGACCTCCAGGTGCTCGCCGGGCAACGGCGCGCGGCGCTCGCCGACCAGCTGCGCGATCTCTCTCCCGCTCGAGATGCCCTGGCCGGCTACCGACCGGCCGCCCGCGACAGCGCCCATCTGGTCGATCGCGCCCGCTGACGGCTCGGTGCGGGGAGCGCGCGGGTCGGTCGCGGGCGCGTGGCTCAGATCGCCGGATCGCCGACCGATGGGAGGGACATGACCCCTGAACTCTCGATTGTCATTCCCTGCTTCAACGGGTGGGACTACACCGCCGCCTGCCTCGAGAGCATCACCCGCCACACGCCCGAGACGCATGAGGTGATCCTGGTCGACAACGGGTCGACCGACGGCACCGGCGACCGTTTCGCGGCCTCCTGGACCGGCGAGGGAGCCCTGATCCGCAACGCGAGCAACCTCGGGTTCGGCGTCGCCTGCAATCAGGGGATGGCCGCCGCCCAAGGGCGCTGCGTGATGGTGCTCAACAACGACACCCTCGCCACTCCCGGATGGTTCACCGCGATGGCGGCCGCTCTCGCGCGCGACGCGCGGGTCGGGGTGGCCGTGCCCCGCTCCAACTTCGTGAACGGTCGGCAGGCGGTCGAGCCGGTGGACTACCGAGAGGCCCCGTCCCCCGAGCTGGATGCGTTCGCTCAACGCCGGGCGTCCGAGCGCGCCGGCGCCGGTTTCACGGCGACGCGCATCTCCGGGCTGTGCATGGCGATCCGCCGCTCGGTGCTGGAGGCGATCGGCGGCTTCGACCCGGCCTTCGGGCTGGGTAACTTCGAGGATGACGACTTTGGCCTGCGCGCGCGCATCGCCGGTTATGAACTCTGGGTGTGCGACGACAGTTTCATCCACCACTTCGGCAGCAGGACGTTCGCGCGCCTTCCCGACGCCTACACGCGGTTGATGGCGGAGAACGCCCTGCGTTTCGAGGCCAAGTGGGGCCTGTCGCTCGAGGCCGACCGTGATCTGGAGCGGGCGGCCCGGCGCCCGTTCAATCCGGATGAACACCGCGTGGACCTCGGACGCTGGGCTGTGAGCGGCGGACCGCACTGAGGCCCTCGGTGATGCGCGGTTCGCCGCTGCCCTCAACTCGAGTGGCGGGCCGCCGATATCCCGGGCAGTTCACCGGTGCTCGAGCATCACGACGGAGGAGCCCCCGATGGGTCTGCAGATCATTCCGGATGAATCCGCCCCGCGCGTCTCGCTGTGCATGATCATGCGCGACGAGGAGGAGCATCTGGAGCGCTGCCTGCGCAGCGTGCGGGGGGCCGTCGACGAGATCGTGATCGTCGACACCGGTTCGGTGGACGGCTCGGTCCAGATCGCCGAACGCTTCGGTGCGCGGGTGCTCCACGAGCCGTGGCGGGGCGATTTCGCCGCCCCGCGCAACACGGCGCTGGATGCCGCGACCGGGGACTGGGCCCTGGTGCTCGACGCCGACGAGGAATTGGTCGACGCCGATGGCCTGCGCGCGCTGGTCGCCCAGGAGGGGGTTGAGGGCTGGTCGCTGCGCGAGGTGAACTTCATCGGCGAGGAGCGGGGCATCGATTCGGTGGTGATGTCCGCCTTTCGCCTGTTCCGCCGCCGCCCGGAGTACCGCTACGCCGGCGCACTGCACGAGCAGATCATGGCGACGGTCCAGATCGCGGGGCACGGCGAGCTGCGCTTCTCGGACCTCCAGATCAACCACTACGGCTATCTCGAGCCCACCACGCGTGCCAAGCGCAAATCCGATCGCAACATGGCGATCGTGCTCGAACAGGTGCGCCAGGCGCCCCGCGATTCGTACGTGCTGTTCAACGCCGGGGTCGAATTCCAGCGCGTCGGGCGTTATCAGGACGCGCTCGATCATTTCCTGCGGGCGTTCGAGTCGCTCAATTCCCTCGATCAGTACTACGCCTCGATTCTGGTGCGCAACATCGCGCTGACGCTTTATGCGCTCGAGCGGTACGACGATGCGCTCGCGATTCTCGCCGACGGGCTGCAGGCCTACCCGGACTTCCCCGACCTGCATTACGCCGAGGGGCGGGTGTTCGCCGCCCGCCGCGAGTACCGGGCGGCCATCCGCAGCTTCACCCGGGCGATCGACAACGGCGATCACGACGGTGAGCGCTACGCCTGCCAGGCCGGTGTCGGCTCGTTTCACGCCCATCACTGCCTGGGGATCACACTCGAGGCGATCGGCGATAAGCCCCGGGCCGTGCAGCACCTCAAACGGGCGATTGAACTGGCCGACGGCTTTTTCCCCGCGCCCGTGGCGAACCTCACCTCCCTGCTGTTGCAGACCGATCCGCCGGATGTGGTGCGCGAGTACGTCAGCCGGCTGCTGCCCGCCCGTCGCAGGGGCGAGGCGCTCTGCCTGGTCGCCGACGCGCTCCTGCAGGACCGCCATCCGCGCGAGGCCGCCGCGGCCCTGGCCGATGCGCGCGACGCCGGAGCCGCCGAGGACGCCGTGCGCGTTCGCCTGGCGCGCGTGGCCCTCTTCGAGGGAGACCTCCCCCGGGCGCGTGCCGAATCGCTGACCGTCGCGGCCGGCAGCGTCTCCTATCGCCCGGCCCTGGTCGTGCGCGCCACCGCGGCGCTCCACTCGGGCGACGACGCGGCGGCGCGCGAGGCGGTCGAAGCTCTGGTGGCCGACGAGGCCGACCCCGCGACCACCACCGCCCTGCGACTGCTGGTCGACGCGCGGGCCGGGGAGGCAACCCCGCCGACGGTGGCGAACGCCATGCGAGCCGCGGTGGTGGCCCGGCTGCTCGCCTTCGCGGCCGAACAGCTGACCCTCGGCCGGACCGACCTGTTCAATCTCACCGCACCGCTCCTCCACGAGGTCGCCGGCGGCGAGGTCCCCGTTGACGAACCGCTGGGTCGTCTGCTGCTGGCCGAGGGGTTCGAGGAACCCGCCGCCGAGCGGCTTCTGGCCGCGGTGCGCTCGGGGGAGGCCGGTCCGGACGCGCTGGCGGATCTCGGGGCGATCTGCGAGGAGCGCGACCTGCCCGAGGACGCCGAGGCGTTTCACCGCGAGGCCCTCGCCCGCGACGATCAGAACCCGGCGCGCTATCTCAACCTGGCCCGCCTTCTGGTCGGCCGGGGGCGCTACGCCGACGCCGACCGGGTGTTGCGGGACGGCCTGATCATGCACCCGCACTCGACGGTCCTGAGCGAGCTGCACGAGTCGATGGCGCTGCTCGCGCGCGCCTGAGATCGTCGGCCCGGATCGCGCCACCCGCTCACCGTGATCGCCTCACCACACACCGGCCCCTCAAGGATTCCGGTGCCCGGGACGACAGGGAGAACAGCGGGCGACATCGCCCGCCGGCAACGGGGGAGCCATCGGCGAACCGTTGCCCGTCCCGTCTGTGAGGTCAGCCACCGATGAGCCCGCACCCGTCCGCCGATCACCTCGCCCTCGCCGAAGGCCGCCGGCGATGAGCGCCGGCATGTCGAACGGGTTTGCCTGCCCCGGTCTGGCGGAGCTCGCCAACGGCATCGATCGACGGGCCGCCATGCCCGCCGTCGTGCGGGCGGTGCTCGAGGTCTGCGACAGCCCCGACGGAGACGCCCGCACCGTCGCCCGACTGGTGCTGACCGACCAGGGGCTGACCGCCAACGTGCTCAAGCTGGCCAACTCGGCCGCCTACGGTCACCGTCGTCGCATCGCAACCGTGTCGGAGGCGGTCGTGGTGATGGGCCTTGACAGCCTCAAGAGCCTGGTGTTCTCCTGCCATGCGGCCCCCGTCCTGAGCGGGCCGCTGCCCGGCTACGCCATGCGTCGGGGAGACCTGTGGTCGCACTCCCTGCGGGTCGCGCACCTGTCGCGCGGCCTGCGCGGCGGCGGCGGAACCGAGGCCGAGGAGGCCTTCATCGCCGGCCTGCTGCACGATGTCGGCAAGGTCGCCCTGTCAGAGGTCCTCGACGACTCCTTTGAGCGGTTGACCGCCGGAGCCCAGAACCACCGTTCCTCGCTCAGCGACGGTGAGCGGGAGATGGTGGGGGTCGACCACGCCGAGGTTGGCGCGCGGGTGGCCACCATCTGGAACCTGCCCGACCGGCTGATCGAGGCGATCGGGTTGCACCATCGGCCCGATCAGGCCGCCGAGCATCCCCAGCTGGTCGCCTGCGTGGCGGTGGCCGATCGGGCGATCAACGCCCACGCCCCCGGGGTTCCGCCCGACGACCTTCACTACCTGGTGGCGCCTGAGACGCTGGCGCTCACCGGCCACGATGCGACGAGCCTCGGCGAGCTGACCGCCGCCGTCGCCGCGGCCACCGACGCCGACCCTCTGACCGAGTGGGACCGATGACCCTCCAGGACGTGACCGCCGCCACCCTCACCTCGGCCCTGCGCGGCTACGAGGCGCGCAACCAGGCGATCGCCAACAACCTCGCCAACGCCGAGACGCCCGGCTACCGCCGCCTCACGGTCAGTTTCGAACAGACCCTCGCCGACGCGGCCCGGGCAGCCCACTCGACCCGCCCGGGCACGCGCGCCGATGCGGCCTCACAGGTGGAAGACGTGCTGCCGGCCACCGCGGCCGACCCAACCGGCGGCATGCGCGTCGACGGCAGCAACGTCGACCCCGACGCCGAGATGGCGGCCCTCGCCCAGAACCAGTTGGCGCACCAGACCGTCACGTCACTTCTGCACAAGCACTTCGCCCAAATTCGCACGGCGATCATCGGTCGCTGACCCGTGCCCTCCACGCAAACCCATCGTCAGGGAGTCGCTCGATGAGCCTTTACTCCGCCCTCGGAATCAGCGCCACCGGCATGAGCGCCGAGCGCCTGCGGATGGACGTGGTCGCCGACAACCTGGCGAACGCCGACAGCACCACCGGACCGGGCGCCGCCTACCGGCGCAAGGCGGTG
>DAOKZF010000001.1:4467-7152 GCA_035325785.1 Miltoncostaeaceae bacterium | reverse complement strand
CCGCCGCTGACGGCCCGCAGTTCCGCCTGCCGGGCGCGGCCGGCGCCGCCGCGGGAACCGTCGGTGGGGTGCGGGTGACGGGAATCGTGGAGGACGGATCCGAGTTACGGCGCGTGTATGAGCCCGGCCACCCGCTGGCCGACGCGCAGGGATACGTCACCAAACCGAACGTCAACCCGGTGACCGAGATGGTCGACATGGTGGCCGCGACCAGGGCCTTCGAGGCCAACGTCACCGCCTTCGAGGCCTCCAAGACCATGGCCCGCGACGCGTTGAGGATCATCCAATGAGCCCCATCACTCCGATCGCCGCCCTGGCGGGCCTTCCGGCCATGCCCGCGATGCCGACTCAGGCCCTGGGCGCGCTCACGGCGCCTCTGGGCCCCACCGTCGGCACCGGTGACGGCGCCGCGCGCCCATCGGCGGCGCCGGCGGCCGGATCGGCCGGCCCGGCGGACTTCGCCGGGGCGCTCACGGAGGCCGTGAGCCGGTTGAACACGACCATGACCGGCGCCGAGCGTCTGTCGGAATCGGTCGCCACCGGCGAGATCGCCGATCCCACCTCCGCCCTGGTCGAAATCGAGAAGGCCGACCTGGCCTTCAACACCGCCGTTCAGGTGCGCAACAAGCTGATCGAGAGCTGGCAGGAAATCAACCGCATGTCGGTGTGAGCGCGTCCCGTCCGGTGCCTCACCGGACGGGCGCTCGCCGGTTGCGCACCACCGATGTGACCCCGCGAGATGACCCGTGCGACGGTGCTCCCACCGCGCGCACGCTCCGCGGATGGACGCGCCGTGTCCGCTCCGGGGCGATCCCCCGCCGAGGACGCCGGCGCGCCGAGACCGGATCACCGCTCGCGGACCGGGCGGAACACTCAAGACCGGCCCGCCCTCGGACGACAGAGAGAACGTCGGGCAGGACGGCCCGGCGCGCAGTTGGGGACGGAACCCCGCCGTATCGCATCACCACCGAGGTCCGTCACTCATGCTGAGCAGGCTGTCCACCACCATCGTGGCGGTTCGGTTGTCCACGGACGACCGACCGACCGACACGCCCCGAGCGATCACCGCTCCCCGTGGCGGCGACGACCGACTCACCGACCTCCGTCGCGGCCGCCGCCGCGTCGGGCGCTGAGGGGACGCGCGATGGGTGGCGTGTTGACGCGGGTCACGGGCTTCTGGGGCGGTCTGACCGGCCCGAGCAAGCGGCTGATCATCGCCGCGGTGGTGATCTTCCTGGTGGGCATCGTGGTGCTGATGCGCTTCGCCGGCCAGGTGGAATATGCGACCCTCGCCAGTTCGCTCAACGAGCGTGACGCGGCGGCCATCACCACCGAACTGGACACGCTCGGGGTGACCTACCGTCTGGCGAACGGCGGCACGAGCATCGAGGTTCCCTCCTCGGCGCTCGACCAGACCCGACTCGATCTGGCCTCCACCAACGTGCTCTCGGGAGCCAACGTCGGCTTCGAGATCTTCGACAAGTCGAACCTGGGCGCGACCGACTTCACCAACCGGGTGAACCTGGTGCGCGCCACCGAGGGGGAGCTGTCGCGCACGATCGGCCGTTTGGACCAGGTTCAGTCGGCGACCGTCAAGGTCGCGATGCCCGAGCAGGAGCTGTTCAGCGCCGAGCAGGACCCGACCACCGCGTCCGTGGTGCTCAGCATCCGCCCCGGGGCGAACCTCGAACCGGCTCAGGTGAAGGGGATCACCCGTCTGGTGGCCAACGCCGTCCCGGGGCTGAAGAGCGGCGACATCACGATCACCGACTCCCAGGGCAACATTCTGGAGGGGGCCGGCGAGGACCTGTCGGGCACCACCGTCGCCGCGCGGCGGCTCGCGCTGGAGCAGCAGTACGAGCAGAGCGTGCAGCGACGCCTGGACGGCATGCTCGCCGCGGTCCTCGGTCCTGGCAAGGCGGTCGCCCAGGTCGATGCGTCGCTCGACCTGGACAAGGTGACCACCGACAGCGAGACCTTCAACCCCGCGAGCCGCACACCGTTGGATTCCGAGAGCACCAACGAGCAGCTCGACTCCAGCGGAGGCGCCGGCGGCGCTCCGGCCGGTGCGGCGGTCAACACCCCCGGTGGGGCGACCTACCCGGCCGGCGGCGCCGGCGGATCCGGCGACACCAAGTACACCAAGCGCACCAAGCGTGAGACCAACGGCGTGGACCGTACCCGCTCTCAGATTCAACGCACCGAGGGGGCCGTGGTCCGTCAGTCGGTGGCGGTTCAGGTGAGCGACGAGGTGCCGGCGAAGACGATCGCCAGCCTCGAGAAGTCGATCGCGGCGGCAATCGGAATTCAGCCGGGGCGCGACCAGTTGAGCGTCGAGGCGATTCCCTTCGCCGAGGACGGCACCGCGCGGGTCGATGCGGCCGCCGCGGCCGCCGCCGCCGCCGAGCCTCCCGCGGAGCCGACGACCGGCATGAGCCAGCAGGACATGATCAAGACGGGCATCGCCGCCTTTGGGGTGTTGGTGCTGCTCCTGATCGCCTGGCGGTCCCTGCGCCGGCGCCAAGGTACGCTCGAGAAGGCCCTGCCGGAGTTGCTCAAGGGCGGACCGGTGCCGGTGGCGGAGTTGACCGCACCGATCCCGGTCGCGCACCCGATGGACTCCGATCCGTCGGTCCGTCGCCTGGAAGGACAGAGCAAGACCGGCATCGAGGCCCAAATGGAGGA
>DAOKZF010000001.1:1286-4457 GCA_035325785.1 Miltoncostaeaceae bacterium | reverse complement strand
TGGGCCGCGACCTGGGCTTGATGGGTGACACCCAGGACCTGGCCCTGCGCCGCCCGGAAGACGTCGCCCAGCTGATTCGCGGCTGGCTGGTGGAGAAGAGGTAACGGACCAATGGCCCCCAACGCGACGATCAACGGCCGTCAGAAGGCCGCAATTCTGCTGGTGAGCCTCGGGGCGGAGGCCTCCGCCGAGGTCTTCCGCCACCTGCGCCAGGAGGAGATCGACGAGCTCACGCTCGAGATCGCCGGCATCGGGCATGTCAGCCCGGAGCGCAAGCAGGAGGTGATCGAGGAGTTCTACGACGCCGCCCTGGCCCAGGAGTACATCGCCGAGGGCGGTCTCGACTACGCCCGATCCGTGTTGCAGAGGGCCTTGGGAGAGGAGCGCGCGGACGAGGTGATGGCCCGCCTGTCCAGTTCGATTCAGGTGAGCCCGTTCGAGTTCCTGCGTCGCACCGACGCGGCCCAGATCCTGAACGTGATCTCCAACGAGCACCCGCAGACGGTCGCCCTGATCCTGGCCTATCTGCCGGCCGAGACCGCCGCCCAGGTGATGAGCTCGCTGCCGGATGACCTGCAGGCCGAGGTGGCGATGCGCATCGCCCTGATGGATCGCACCGCCCCGGAGGTGATCCGCGAGATCGAGCGCGTGCTCGAACGCAAGCTCAGCGCGGTGCTCACCCAGGACTTCACCTCCGCCGGCGGCCTGAAGGCCCTGGTCGATGTGCTCAACGCGGTCGACCGGACCACGGAGCGGACGATCCTCGACGCGCTGGACGAACAGAACGCCGAGCTGGCCGAGGAGGTTCGGCGGATGATGTTCCTGTTCGAGGACATCGTCACGCTGGACGACCGCTCCATCCAGCAGGTCCTGCGCGAGGTCGAAAGCAACGACCTGGCGGTCGCCCTGAAGGGCACCGCGCAGGAGGTCCAGGACCGGATCTTCGCCAACATGTCGGAGCGGGCGGCCTCGATGCTGCGCGAGGATCTGCAGTTCATGGGGCCCGTGCGGATGAAGCAGGTGGAAGAGGCCCAGCAGCTGGTGGTGGCGGTGATCCGTCGTCTGGAGGAGTCCGGGCGGATCGTGGTCCAGCGCGGCGGCGGGGACGAACTTGTCGACTAACGTCGTGCGCGGGGTGCGGGTCACCGACGACTCGTTGGAGATCCCCGCGCGGGTGCTCGTGCCGACGCCGGCACGCGACCCGGAGCACCCGGCCGCCCTGTTGGAGCGGGCGCGGGCCGACGCGGCGGCGCTGGTCGCTCAGGCGCAGGCCGATGCCGACGAGATCCGTCGCGAGGCGCACGCCGAGGGCTGGCGCGCGGGCGCCGAGATGGCCCGGGCCGAGGTCGCCCAGACCCTGGCGGCCCTGAATGAGATGGGTGAGATCCTGCGCCGGCGTCGCGAGGAGCTGGTGGAGGAGGCCACGGCGGCGGCCACCGAGTTGGCGGTGCAGATTGCCGCCAAGCTGGTGCGCGCCGAGTTGTCGCTGGCCCCGCAGCGCGTGGTGGACGTGATGCGCGGCGCGGTGCGCCGGGCGTCGGATCGGCGTCGACTGAGCGTGCTGGTGCATCCCGACGATCTGGCGATCTGTCGGTCGGCGGCCGCGGACATCATGGAACGCATGGGCGGCATCGGCGAGTTCGAGGTGGTCGACGAGCCGCGGGTCGACCGCGGGTCGTGCATCGTGCGCACCCCCGCAGGGGACGTCGATGCGACGTTTTCCAGCCAACTCGGCCGGGTGATCGAGGCGCTGTCGGCGCCCCCGGACCAGGATCTGCTGGGGGACGGGGCGTGATCGATCTGGCCGGGGCGCGCCGCACCGTCGAGCGACTGGACGCCTATCGCCTCAACGGGCGGGTGTCGGAGCTCATCGGTCTGGTGATCGAGAGCCGCGGCCCGGAGGCGGGCGTGGGCGAGCGCTGCGAGATCCGGGTGCGCGGCCACCGGGTGGGCGCCCCCCCGCTCGAGGCCGAGGTGGTCGGTTTTCGTGAGGGACGTACCCTGCTGATGCCGCTCGGTGAGCCGGAGGGGCTGGCTCCCGGGCAGACGGTGGTCGCGACCGGGCAGGCGCTGCGGGTGAGCGTGGGCCCCCAGCTGCTCGGGCGGGTGCTCGATGGTTTGGGGCGACCGATGGATGGTCTGCCGGCGCCGGAGCTGGTGGCCACCCGCCCAGTGGACGGCGCGCCGCCGGACCCCCTCACCCGGCCGCCGATCGACACTCCGCTCACCCTCGGCGTGCGCGCGATCGACACGCTCATGCCCTGTGGGCGGGGACAGCGCATGGGCATCTTCGCCGGCTCCGGAGTGGGCAAGAGCACCACCCTGGGGATGATGGCCCGCAACACGACCGCCGACGTGAACGTGATCGCGCTGGTGGGGGAGCGCGGGCGGGAGGTGCGCGAGTTCATCGAGCACGATCTGGGCCCCGAGGGGCTGGCGCGCAGCGTGTTGGTGATCGCCACCTCCGATCAGCCGGCGCTGATCCGCATCAAGGCGGCCTTCGTGGCGACCGCGATCGCGGAGTACTTTCGCGATGCCGGCAACGACGTGCTGCTGATGATGGACTCGGTCACCCGCCTGGCGACCGCCCAGCGGGAGGTCGGCCTGGCGATCGGGGAGCCGCCGGCGACGCGCGGGTACACGCCGTCGGTGTTCGCGATCCTCCCACGGCTGCTGGAGCGGGCCGGCGCGGCGGCCACCGGGAGCATCACCGCCCTGTACACCGTGCTGGTGGAGGGCGACGACATGAACGAGCCGGTCGCCGACGCGGTGCGGTCGATCCTCGACGGACACATCGTGCTGTCGCGCGAGCTGGCCCACCGCCACCACTATCCCGCGATCGACGTGCTGCAGTCGGTGTCGCGGGTGGCGCCGCGCCTGTTGGCGCCCCATGAGGGTGTGGCCGCGGGGCACGTGCGCACGCTGCTGGCCGCCCACAAGCGGGCCGAGGACCTGATTGCGATCGGGGCGTACGTGCCCGGCAGCGACCCCCAGGTGGATGAGGCGCGCGCCAAACTCGAGCGCATCAACGCATTTCTGCGCCAACCGGTCGATGGGCCGTACCGTCGCGATGAGGCGTTGGGCGAGATGTGCGCGATCGCCGATGTCGCCCCGCCGGTCGAGCCGGTGGCGCAGGACGCGGCCTCCGGCGGGAGGCCGGTCGCCGACGGT
>DAOKZF010000001.1:0-1276 GCA_035325785.1 Miltoncostaeaceae bacterium | reverse complement strand
CCCCCGCCGATCGTGCCCGACGAGGAGCCCCGCGGCGGTCTGACCGGAGCGTTCAACCCTCTGCCGCCCGGCGCCGAGGTCGTCGGCGGCTGACCGGCGTCGGGCGGCGGTTCCGATGTGCGCTCGACATGGGAAAGTGCATATACTGCACTCTGTGAGAGAAAGTGCACATGCCGGCGTCGCGCCGACGTCGCGCTATGTGGCGACCACTCGACGCATCGTCCGCTGCGCCCAACGTCTGGCCGACGAACGCGGACTGGACGGGTTCACCATGGACGAACTGGCCCGTGAGGTCGGCGTCGCTCGGCGGACCCTGTTCAACCACGTGCCGAGCAAGATCGATGCGGTTCTGGGGCCCGTCCCGACGGGCGACCCGGATCCGATCGCCGTCTTCCGGGCCGGCGGGCCGAGCGGAGATCCGGTCGCCGACCTGCACGCGGTGGGGGCCGATCTGCTGCGATTGCGCGGGTGGGACGTCGACGACCTGCTGCTTCTGCGGCGTCTGCTCGGGGCCGATGCCCGCCTGTTGCAGGCGGTGCACGAGCGACTCGAGCGCGCGGTCGAGCGGTTGGGCGACGCGATCATGGAACGGGAGGGGGCGGGATTCGACCCGTTCGCGGCCCGCGTGTTCGCCCGGATGAGTCTGTGCGCCCTCCACCTGGCGATCCAGGAGTTCCTCGCCCACCCCGAGGTGCCGGCGGCCGACCACTACCTGCGCACCCTGCGCGTCGCGGCCGACATGTTTCCGTAGCTCTCCCCGGCGGCCGGTGCCGTCTGTCCGGGGCGCCACGCCGCTGAGCGCCCCACCCCGACTCGTCCTCCCCGAAGGAGCCTCCGCACATGGCCCGCCTGCTCTACCGCCTCGGCACAACCGCCTATCGGCGCTGGCCGCTGTTTCTGATCGGCTGGTTGATCGTGCTCGTCGGAGTCGGGGCGCTGGCCGCGGGCTTCGCGCGGCCGATGTCTCAACAGTTCACCATGCCCGGGATCCCATCGATGCGGGCCGCCCAGATGCAGCAGGAACTGTTCCCCGGCGCCCAGCGGGTCGACGCTCCGACCGTCTCGGTCGTGGTCGGCGCGCCCGACGGCGCGTCGTTGGCCGATGCGCCCCACGCCGCGGCGGTCGACCGCCTGGTGAGGCGCCTGCGCGCGCTGCCCACGGTTCCCGATCAGGTTCAGGGGCCGGTTGATGTCGCCGCGGCCATGGGTCAGGCGGCCGAGGCGCAGGTGGATCAGGCCCAGAGGGCGGCCGAGGCGGCCGGTGAGACCTTCGACC